>DASZZN010000008.1 GCA_035544955.1 Candidatus Dormiibacterota bacterium | reverse complement strand
TGTTCTCGTTGTTGCACGACGCCAAGCCGGTGCTGCTCAACCTCGGTGACGCCGGCGGCCTCGACATCGCACCGTGGGCCGACAGAGTTCAGCTCGTCGATGCCTCGTATGCCGGCACCTGGGAACTTCCGGTACTCGGCGCGGTCGGTGCACCGACCGCCGTATTGGTGCGTCCCGATGGACACGTCGCCTGGGTGGGAGACCTAACCCAGCTGGGGCTCGCTGACGCGCTAACCACCTGGTTCGGACCGCCTGCTGCGGCGTAGCGCTCCTTAGGCGGCCTTGTAGCGGCCGAGCTCTTGCTCGAGCTGCTGGATGCGGAAGAGGAGCTGGTTGATGTAGCGCTCGCGTCCCATCAGCCGGGTGTTCATCGACGCCGTCGTCTGCAACTGCTCTTTGACACGGTCCCAGCGCCGCACGTTCTGGATTGCCACCGCCGCCTGCTCGGCAAAGGCCTTGAGCTGCTCGAGGTCACCGGCCTTGATCGGATTGAGGGTGTCGTGGTAGACATTGAGAACCCCACTCACCTGGTCCGAGGCCTCGACTTCGGAGCGGTTCAACAGCATGCCGTCGTCCATCGCCTCCTGGGCGGTCGACTCTCCGCAGAGGACCGAGACGATGGTCTTCAGCCCGGCCTTCTCGACCATCTCCACCAGCGACGGCGGGATCATCTCGCGGATGGGCGACACCCAGGGCTTGCCGGTGCGCATCACGTCCCCCGCGGCCGGTGCGCCCCAGGCGATCGGTTGCTGGATGACAGCTTCCGACACGCCGTGCGAGCCGACCACCTCGAGCTCCAACGTCTTGTGGTTGCGCAGCGCCAGCAGCGCCGCCTTGCCCCCGACGAGCTCCCTGGCGCTAGTGAGCACGAACTCGATCACCTGCTTGCTGTCGTTTGCGGTGGAGAGTTCGCGGGCCTTGCGGACGAGCGTGGTCAGATGATCCTCTCGCTGCTTGAGGAGATCGACCAGCCGGGCGTTGATCAAGGCGTTGGCGGCGTCGGTCGCGACGCGCGCGAGGTTGCGCAGGTCGTGGTCGGTGAACGGGTCGCTGGCCGGGCGCGCCAGGGTGAGCACGCCGAGACCTTCCTTGCCGGCGAGCAGGGGGACCGCAACAAACGAGCGCGGCTGATGCTTGGGGTCCGAGGCCTTGAAGCGCGCGTCCGTCCGGCTATCCCGGACCAGCACCGGTTCGCGGTGAGACAGCGCCCAGCCGGCGATGCCCTCGCCAACTTTGAAGCGCGACATCTCACTGATCGCGATCGGGCTGTTGCGCGCCGCTTCTACCTTGAGCTCTTCTTGCAGCTCATCGACGAGCGCTAGGGTCCCGCGCTCGAAGCGGACCAGCTCCGACGCGGCGTCGAGCACACTATCCAGGGCGCCACGCCATTCGACGGACGAGGACAGACGCTGCGCCGCCTTGATGGTGGCCTGGGAGGTCTTCACGGCCTGCTCGGCCTCGGCCAGCTGCGCGCGAGCAACGTCCCAGCGGGCGGACAGCGCGTCGAACTCCAGCTGCAAGTGATGCTGCGCGGCCTGCGCCTCAAGGGCGCGCTCGAGGTCGGTATTGAGCCGGCTGCTGGCGCGCTTCAGCTCCTCGATCTCGGCGTGCAGTCCGTTGATCCGGGCCTCGACTCCCTCCTGCTCCAGCTTGAGGGCGGCGACCTCGGCGTCCCGGGAGGCGATGGTCGCATGCGCCGTAGCGAGTTGCCCGGCAAGGCGGTCGCGATCGGCGGTGACCGTGGTCCGGCTGCGGGTGACCTCCGCCAGGCGGGCGGTGAGGTCCTGCCGCTCCCGATCCAATGTCTCGTAGGCGGTCTGCAAGGTGGCGTGTGAGGCGGCGATGTGCTCTAGCTCCTGGACCCGAGCGGCACGTTTGTCGGCTACGTCGCGCTGCTCCGCAACCTCGCCCTCCAGCGCCGCCGCGCGGCTGCGGTGCCGGATGACATCGTTTTCGGTCTGCTCCAGGAGTTTCTGATTCCGCTCCAGCACCCGACCTTGCTGACGATGGGCCTTGAGGAGCTCGGCCAGGTCCTGGCGCAGGCGGGCCTGCGTGGCGGTGGCTTCCTCGAGCTGCACCGGCAGGGAGCGGCTGTCGGAAGCCGCCTCAGCCGCCCGCCGGACCGCCGGGCCTTGCTGGGATGCGATTGGCTGAGGGGTCGTGGCGGGCGTTGGTTTCGACGCGGCCGGCTGGGCCGGCAACACGGGCTTCTTCTCGGGTTTTCGCCGCCGAGTGAATGACCAACTCGGCATCGGTCAGTCCGCCGTGGCGCCCTGCGCCGCGTCGCCACCGGCGTGGTGGGGCTGCCCCTCGATCACCTGGAGGCCGTGCTGTCCGAACACCTCGACCGGGAAGTCTTCACCGTTGGCTTTCAGCCGCGGGAGCAGCTTCGGCACGATGCCAGTCCAGCGGAACGTCCCGAGGACATTGCCCTCCTCGTCGATGCCGGTCTGATCGAAGAGGCAGATGTCCTGCAGCTGAATCTGGTTGCCGTTGATGCCGGTGATCTCGGAGATATGCGTGACGACGCGACGGCCGTCGCGCAGCCGGGCCTGCTGCACCAGCAGGGTGATGCCGCCCACGATCTGTTCGCGGATGGCCTGGAACGGCAGGTCCGAGCCGCCCATGATGACCATGGTCTCGATCCGGTTGATCGCGTCCTTGGGGCTGTTGGCGTGCACCGTGGTCATGCTCCCGTCGTGGCCGGTGTTCATCGCCTGGAGCATGTCCAGCGTTTCGGCGGAGCGGCATTCGCCGACGACGATGCGGTCGGGCCGCATCCGCAAGGCGTTGACGACGAGGTCGCGGATCGCGATCGCGCCGCGACCCTCGACGTTGGCGCTGCGCGCTTCCAGGGTGACCAAGTTGCGCTGGCGGAGCTGCAGTTCGGCAGTGTCCTCAACGGTCACCACGCGCTCGGTGTCCGGGATGAAGTTCGAGAGCACGTTGAGGGTCGTCGTCTTGCCCGAACCCGTGCCGCCGCTGACCACCATGCTGATCCGCGACCGAACGCAGGCGCGGATGAAGTTCGCCATGTCATGGTTCATCGTTCCGAAGTTGACGAGGTCCTGCACCTTGTAGGGCACACGCGAAAACTTCCGGATCGTGATGCTCGAGCCCTGCACGGCAAGCGGGGGAATCACGATGTTCACCCGAGAACCATCGGGAAGGCGGGCGTCGACCATCGGCGAGGACTCATCGACCCGGCGTCCAATCCGGGCGACGATCCGATCGATGACCTTGCGAAGCTCGCGTTCGTTCTCGAAGACCAGCTCGGACTGCGCCAGGCGGCCGCGGCGCTCGGCGAAGATCGTCTTTGGCCCGTTGACCATGATTTCGCTGACCTCCGGGTCCTCCAGCAGGGACTCGAGGGGACCTAGACCGAGGACGTCGTGCATGATCAGCTCGGCGAGCTCGGTCCGGTCGTGCTTCGTGAGTTTGAGCTTGGTCTCTTCGCAGTACTCGTCGGTGAGCTCCGCGATGCGGCGCTGGATCACGTCGCTGCTGACGGTGTCTGAGTTCTGGCCGAGGGCCGCGATCAAACGCTCATGGATGGCCCTCTTGATGTTGTCGACATTCGGGATACGGGCCGCGACGTTCTGCGGCTTGACCACGAGGCTGGACAGACCCGGGGGCGGCGCGGACTCGCCCTTGTCCGGCTTCTCCGGAAGCTTGCCTTTGTTGAGTTTGTCAACGAGCAGCATCGGGTCCTCCTGGTTTCATCGGCATGGCGGGCCGTACCGGGGAGCGTAGCCTGCGCCGGCCCCCCGGCTTATCCGCCAGTCAGCCCCTCTTTGGGCCGAACGGCGGATACCCGGCGCAAGCCTCTCCGTTAGCAAAACGTGCGTTCAGGTCGATTCCGGCACAGCGTGGCGACGTCGGCCGAGCGGCGCCGCCTAACTGGCCTTCCGCTCAGGAAACTCATCGAGCAGGCCATGCTGGGTGGCCCAGACGGCGGCCTGCGCCCGCGAGCTGAGATTCAGCTTGCTGAGGATGTTGGAGATGTGATGCTTGACCGTCTTGTCCGAGAGGAACAGGTCGGCGGCGATCTGCTTGTTGGTCTTGCCGTGGGCGGCCAGCCGGAGCACCCGCTTTTCCTGGTCGGAGAGCGCGGCGCGGGCGACCTCATCGGTGCTGGCGGCCATCTTTCGGATCCGTTCCAGGACCTTGCGCGTCACCTCAGGATCGAGCAATGAGCGGCCCTCCGAGACGGAGATCACGGCATCGATCAGGCCGGCCTTGTTGATCTCTTTCAAGAGGTAGCCGGAGGCGCCGGCCATGATCGACTCGTACACCGCATCCTCGTCGGCGTAGGAGGTCAGCATGATCACTTTGCTCCCCAGGTTGCGCCCCAGGATCTCGCGACAGGCGTCGATGCCACTCCCTCCTGGCATGCGCACGTCGAGCAGGACCACGTCGGGGCGCAGTAGCGCGGCCTGGTAGACCGCGTCCTGCGGGGAGGCGGCTTCACCGACGACCCGGATGCGCGGATCGGATTCGAGGATCGATCGCAGCCCCAGCCGGATCATCTCGTGGTCGTCGGCGATCAGCAGGCGAACGGTCGCGGTATTCATCGGCTGTAGGGAAACACCGCCTCCAGGCGCGTACCCGCCCCCGGCGCACTCTCCAGCTCGAGGGTGGCGCCGAGCTCACGAACACGCTCCTCGATGTTGGCCAGGCCGTGGCCCTGCTGGATGGCGCGCGCCGGCCGGGCGTCGACATCGAATCCCCGACCGTCGTCCTCGATCACGAGCCGGGCCTCACTCGCGCCGAAATCCAGCGACAGCGTCGCCTGCGTGGCCTCCGCGTGCTTATAGATGTTGGCGAGCGTTTCCTGGATGATGCGGAAGAGGGCAATGGAAATGGCGGGGGAGAGCTCCTCTTCGGCGGGAGCGCCCACCTGAGCTTTGACCGGGATCCCGGTTGCCTCCTGGAACTGGCGGCACAGATCGAGGACCCACTGGCCGATCTCCTTCTCCTGCATGATGATCGGCCGCAGCTGGTAGATGAAGGTCCGCATCTCGGAGAGCACGTGGTTGGTCTGCTGGATGGAACCAGTCAGGACCGGCGCCACCGCATCGGGTTGCTGGGCGACCAGGTCGCGCGCATGCTCGAGCTGGAGCCCAAGCGCGTAGACATACTGGACGAGGCCATCGTGCATGTCGCGCGCGATCCGGTTACGCTCGGCGACCACCGCCATCTCGTTTTGCTGGTCCTGGACACGTGCCTGCAGCCGCAACCGCTCCATGCCCAGCGCGACCTGGCGCCCGATCTCGTCCAGTAGCTCCACTTCGGCGGGGGTCAACCGCTCAGGATCGGCAAAGCCGATGATCAGCGCGGCGATCATCCGACCCTGCCAGCGGACGGGGACGGCCGCCAGCGCCTGCGCCTCGCTGTGCGACCAGAAGGCGTCATCGAACAGTGCCGGCCGCGCGGTGCGCAGCACCACGAGCGGTCGAGGTGCCTCGTGCAGGGCAGCCATCAGCGGCAGCGCCCTGAGCGGCTGGCTGCGAATCGACTCCAGGCCGAAGGCTGGCGGATCGGCGGCATCGAATGCCGCCTCGATGATCTCGCCCTCCTCGTCCGGCAGGATGACGGCGGCGGCTGTGGCGCGCATGGCAAAAGCCACCTGTTTAACGGCCCGCTGCAGCAATTCCGTCGTTGTGACCGCCTCGCTCCCTGCCTGCGCGGTGGCCAGGAGCGCTTCGGCGCGGCGCCGTGAGGCGCGTTCGGTTTCGAAGAGGCGGGCATGGTCGATCGCCACGGCGGCCTGGCTGGCGATCGCCTCCACCAGTCGCTGATGCTCGGGACCGAAGGGCTCTTTGGCCGCGCGCACCAGGACCAGTGCACCCAGCAGGTTGTCCTGCGCGCGCAGCGGCGCGGCGAGCACGGTCTTGGCCCGGCGCTCCGGGCCGGTCACCTTGTAGCGCGCGTCTTTCGAGGAGTCCTGGATGAGCGCGGTGGCGCCGTGTCGAACGACCCAGCCGACGACGCCCTCGCCCACCTTGAAACTCTTCACCTCTTTCAGCGCGACCGGGACCCCCAGGGCGGCTTTCACGTGCAGCTCGTGCCGCGCATCGTCCAGCAGGAAGATGGTGGCTGCGTCGAAGGCGACGAGGGCATTCATCCGCTCCAGGATCTCCTTGAGGGTGCGATCGAGGTCGAGCGAGGTGCTGAGCGCGGCGCTGACCTGCGTGAGCAGGCGGTATGAAGGGGCTGGGGTGGGACTGCCGCCCGGGATGACACGGAGCCGGCCCGGGTCGACTTTACGCGCACGCTCCGTCATGGGCCGCACAATAGGTGACGGGCGCGAAGGCGCGGTCCATGCCTGAGTGACAATCTCGTTACACGCGAGGCGCCCGATAAACTGGGGGGCGTGAGGCGGCGCGGCGCGGTACTCCTTATTGCTGCTGCCTTGCTCGCCGCCTGCGATCCAGTCGCCCCCAAGCCCTCTGGGCCGAGCGCGGAGTCGGCGCTCGACCTCATGTTCCAGAACAAGTACGCGGCATCCGCGGCCCAGCTCCAGGACTTGATCAAGGCGCATCCGCAGGACGCCAAAGACCACGCCACCTACGCCCTCGTTCTGAGCTACCAGACGAAACTGAAGCCGGCGCTCGACGAGGCGCAAGCCGCGCAGAAGCTCGCTCCCAACGACGGCTTCGTGCTGATGGTGCTCACCCGGGTCGAGGATTGGAACGGCGCCCTCCAGTCGGCGGCACTCGAGGGCGCCGCCGCCATCAAGGCCGCGCCTAACTCGGCGCTCGCCCGAGCTTTTTACGGGGAGGCGCTCGCCGATGTCAGCCGCTACGACGAGGCCTTAAAGCAGCTCACCAAGGGCGCCGACCTCGCCAAGAAGGGCTCCGCCTACGACCGGGGGGAAGTCGAACGGAACTGGGCCAACTATTACCGCGATAAGAAGGACTACGCCCAGGAGCTCAATCACCTCAAGCTGGCGGCCGGCGCCCAGCCGAGTTGGGTTGAGCGGCTCCTCGAGCTGGCACGATTTTCTATTGCCCGGCAGGACCTGAGCGGCGCGACCCAGTATCTCCAACGAGCCGCGACGCAGTCGCCGGATGACGCCGGCTTGCGCGAACAGCTGGGCGACGTCGCCCTCTTCGCCTACGACTACGACGTCGCCAAGAGCGCCTACCAGGCCGCCCTCAAGCTGCAGCCGCGCAGCGCGCTCGACCTCAAGATGCTCGGCGAGTTCGCCGTCGCCGTGGACAAGGATCCGACCGCGGCTGCCAAGGATGAGCGCGCCGCGATCGCGGCCGAGCCGACCGACCAGGAGGCGGGCGCGTACCTGGTCGCCGTGCTCCGCTACCTCTCTAAGGATGAGGCCGCCGCCCTGCAGGCGGCCAAGCAGACGGTCGCTCCTGGCGGGGCCGGCACCGCGCCCGCGGCGACCTTCATCGACCTGGACAAGGCGGCGCTCGACCGCCAGGCCATTGCCCTGGCGACGGTCAACGGCTATCGGAAGCTGGCCGGCCTAGCTCCGGTCACGAGCTCACCAGTGATCCACCAGTCGGCGCTGGCCCACGCCTTCTACACCTTCTTCAATGGCGCGTTGGCCAGCATCCAGGGCCTGGGTATCCATAAGGAGGATCCCGCCGGCCAGGGTTACACGGGAGACAACCAGGCAACCAGAGCTCAGCATTTCGGCTATACGCCGCCGTCGATGGGTGAGGTCATCACCCATCGGTCCGAACCGGTCGGCGCGGTCGCGGACTGGATCGACTCGGTGTACCACCGCTTTCCGTTGCTGCGCGCCGACCTGGTGGAGCTGGGTTACGGCGACGCGTATCTCGGACCGCTGGCCGTGCAGGTGATGGACACGTCCTATCGAGAGAAGACAACCGGCCGGGTCATCCTTTATCCTGCCCCGAACCAGGTTGGCGTACCGCCGGCCTTCAACGGCAACGAGATCCCGGACCCGGCGCCGAACGCCAGCTATCCGATCGGCTACCCGGTGACCGCAACGTTCGACCGCAATTCAAAGGTCACGATCGGCGCCTTCCATTTCCGCGATCCGTCGGGTACGGACCTGCCAGGGATTACGCTGCGGCCGACCGACCCGGATATGGAGAACTCGTTCGCCTACCTCGCGAACGTCCCCCTCGCGGCGGGGACCACCTATACGGCGGACCTGACCTACACCCTCAACGGCACGGCCGGCCGCGCCGTCTGGAAGTTCACGACGGCGGTTGGACCCAGCCCGACGCCCCAGTCGCAAACGGCGTCGATCGAGTTGCGCTAGTGGGTAGCGCCCGCTGACGCCAGCCGACCACGGCTGACTGCGGCGCACCCTCCGGACTGCTCGAGGGGCCGACCTGCTGAGTTTGAATCGGCCCCAGATCGGCCGGCGTTAAACGCCTCTGCCGTTCGGGTCCAGATCACTTGCGTCAGACGTGCCATCGTGGGTGAGGCGATTCGGTCCCTCTGCGCCGCTCCGGAGGGCGACCCGCGCCGCCCTCGCCGCGGTCGGTCGCTGCCATAGCCAGGCAGCAGGCTCAACCCTAATCCGGCGTCACCTCCAGGTGATGAAGAAGGGCTGACTCCAGGCCCGGGCGCCGTCGTCGCGGATCGCCTCGACCCGGACATAGCCCTCATGCCCGCTGACCCGATAGGTGCCGGCGCGGGCCGAGACGGTTTTCAGTAACTGGCCGCCGCGGCCGATGAATCGCAGGCTCGAGCCGGGCGCCGCCTCGGCGGTGATCGTCGTCCCCGCCACGGCCAGGCTGGTGAACTCGGCACCGCTGGAGGCGACAAATGCCCCACGGCGAAGCGAGCTCAGCAGTGAGGACAGGTCGTCTGCCGGGGCGAGCACGTTGATCCAGGCACCGCCGATGGCGGGATCGTTGACACCGGTGGCGTCGTCACCGGCGACGGCGTACACGCGGTTTCCGGCTGACAGGAGCCGATCCCACACTGACGTGGCATCTGCCCCGGTCGCGTTTCCGAGCGCGAGCCGGGCGTCGTAGACCTCCAATCCGTAGAGGCCACGGAGGCCCATGACGGTGGCCAGCGGCTGCGGCTTGGCGGGCGACAGTGGCGCGGCGAGAACGGGAAGCCCCCCATCAGCCGCGATCCAGTCGATCACACCCTGGAGCGTCTGCGCCGGCAGCCAGTGATCGATGCCGACCGCCAGCACATCGGCAAAGGCGTAGGTCGCGTCCACCGTCGGCACACCGGGGAGGGCGCGATTGCCATATTCCTCGGGCCAGGTGTAGGTATTCATATCGCTAATCCCCAGGAAGGCGTAGCCGTGCGCCGCATACCAGGCACCCAGGGCCGACGGCAGGTCCTTGCCCACGCCGCGCACCGAGGCGACATGCAGGTTGCCTTTGAACCAGGTGCCGCCGGCCGCATATGGATCGATGACCGCGAGCCGCTTCGCCGGGGAGCCCGCCGGCTTCGCGTTCGACGAGCCCAGCTGGTGCCCGAGGACGGCGGAGCCTCCGACCGCGAGGACGAGGACCGCGATCAGGGCCGGAGAGTAGCGGCGCCCGGCGAACGCGGCGCGGAGACTGCCACCCCAAGCGCGCTCAGCTCCTGGCGGATGCGGGCCGCCAGCGCCGCGGAGCCGGGCGTGTCGCCATGCAGGCATAGGGTTTCAAACGCAATCGGGAGGTGGCTGCCGTCGCTTGCGATAACTTCACCATGAGTGACCAGCGAACGAACCTGGCGCGCCACCTCCTCCGGATCGGTGAGCACGGCGCCCGGCTGCGACCGTGGCAACAACGAGCCGTCCGGTCGGTAGCGCCGGTCGGCAAACGCCTCCGGCGTAAAGGGGTGCCCGACCGCCGCCGCGGCGTCCGCCATCGCCGACCCCGCGCGCCCGACCAGGGGAAGGTTGGGATTGAAAGCCCGAACGGCAGCGACGATGGCCTCCGCGACCAGGTCGTCAGTCTCGGCCTGGTTGTAGAGCGCGCCGTGGGGCTTGACGTGGCGGAGGATGGACCCCTCGGACCGTGCGATGGCGTCGATCGCCCCCAGTTGCTCGACTAGGAGATCTTTGATGTCAGCGGCACTCAGATGCATCGAGCGCCGGCCGAAGTTCGCCCGGTCATCGTAGCCTGGGTGTGCCCCGACGGCCACGCCGTGGCGGACTGCGAGTGCGACCGTCGTCCGCATCGTCCGCGGATCACCCGCATGCCGTCCACAGGCGATATTCGCCGACGTCACCAGCAGCAATAGGGCAGCGTCTGCATCCGGGTCGCCTTCGCCGACATCGGCATTCAGGTCGAGCTGACGCACGCGAGAATGCTACGTCGCCTTCGAAAAGGGCAGGCGCCGACAGCCGTTTTGCGACCTCTTATACTCGAGCCGGAGACATGGGCAAGGAGCAGCGGCGTCTGACCACGCCGATGATCCGCGACAACGGATCCCTGCGAGCGGCATCATGGGGTGAGGCTCTGGATCGAGCGGCCGCCGGCTTCAGGACCGCGATCTCGCACAAGGGTCCGACGGCGTACGGCTGCTTCAGCTGCTCGAAGACCACTAACGAGATGAACTTCATGGCTCAAAAGTTCGCCCGTGCAGTCATCGGCTCCAACAACGTCGACAGCTGCAACCGAACTTGACACGCGCCAAGTGTCGTCGGTCTGGCGGCAGTGTTCGGGGCAGGGGGAGGAACAAGTTCCTACCGTGAGGTCGAAGAAACGGATTTCATCATCTTATGGGGATCGAACGCGCGTGAGACGCACCCCATCTTCTTCCACCATGTCCTCAAGGGTGTCCATCGGGGAGCGCGCCTGATCGCGGTCGATCCGCGGCGAAGCAGCTCGGCACAGTGGGCGGATACCTGGCTTGGCATCGACGTGGGATCGGACATCGCGCTGGCCAATGCCATGGGCCGCGAGATCATTCACGCCGGACTTACGAACACCGAGTTCATCGAGCGCGCCACGACCGGCTTCGACGCCTACCGCGGAACCGTGGAGGGTTACACGTTGGAGCGGGCCGAGCGGGACACCGGGGTGCCGGCGGACGTCATCAAGACGGTGGCCCACGAGTACGCGCGCGCCGACCGCGCCCAGATCTGCTGGACGCTGGGAATCACCGAGCACCACAACGCCGTCGACAACGTGGTGGCGCTGATCAACCTCGCCCTGCTCACCGGCCACGTCGGGCGCTATGGCTCGGGACTCAACCCGCTTCGCGGGCAGAACAACGTCCAGGGTGGCGGCGACATGGGCGCGATCCCGAACAAGCTGCCCGGCTTCCAGGACGTGGAGGACGCTGAGAAGCGGGAGAAGTTCGAGCGGGCGTGGAACTGCATGATCCCGCCCAAGCGCGGCTGGCATCTGTCACAGATGTTCGAGGCCATGGACCGCGGGGACCTCACGACGCTCTATGTCATCGGGGAGAACCCGGCGCAGTCGGAAGCCGATCAGCAACGCGCCAAGCACCTGCTCGGCAAGCTGGACCACCTGGTGGTGCAGGACATCTTCATGACTCCGACCGCCGAGATGGCCCACGTGGTATTACCCGCCGCGGCTGGATGGTGTGAGTCGGAGGGAACGGTGACCAGCAGTGAGCGCCGGGTTCAGCGGGTCCGCAAGGCGCTGGAGCCACCCGCCGGCGCGCGGGACGACATCGAGATCATCTGCGAGATCGCCCGGCGGCTCGGTCATGATTTCGGGACGCCCGGCGCCGAGCAGGTCTGGGATGAAGTACGAAGCCTGAGCCCAATGCACGCCGGTATGAGCTACCGCCGGCTGGAGGAGCTCAACGGCATTCAGTGGCCCTGCCTCGACGAGAAGCATCCGGGGAGTCTCTTCCTGCACGGACGACTGTGGGCAGATCCCGTCGAAGGACCGCCCGCGCCGTTCCACGCGGTCGAGTTCGAGCCGCCCGTGGACGCACTCTCGGAGGAGTTTCCAATCCGCCTCACGACGGGGCGCCGCCTGGACTCGTTCAATACGGGCGTGCAATCGGGTCTATATAGTTCGCCGTTGCGCGAGGGTGAGTTCCTCCACATCTCACCCGAGGACGGCAGTCGCTATCACGTCGCGGATGGCGAGATGGTGTGTGCCAGGTCCCGGCGCGGATCAATCCCAGTGCCAATCCGCTATGACACCGGGCTGCGCCCCGGGCTCGCCTTCATGACGCTTCACTTTCCGGACGAAGTGCCCACCAACGTTCTGACCATCGATGCCACTGACCCGAAGTCGGGTACGGCGGAGTTCAAGGCAAGCGCGATCCGGATCGAGAAGCTCGAGGTGCCGGCGGCAGCGCCGACCGGCTAACCCATGGACATCAAGCTCGCCGCGCCGCCAGCAACGGCTGAGGAGCGAGCTGCGGTCGACGAACTGCTTGGGCCGCCCTCCGGCTGGCAGGGCGGCGTTGAGAGCCCGGTCGATCAGCGGGTCGCCTTTGGCGGCCATGCGGCTCGGGCGCGCCGCCACCTGCTGCTGCCCACGCTTCACGCCGTTCAGGATGGCGTCGGTTTCATCAGCCCGGGAGCGCTGGACTACGTCTGCGCCCGCCTGACCATCCCGCCTGCTGAAGCCTATGGTGTCGCCACCGGGTACGCGCTTCTTTCGCTGGAGCCGCAACCGCCGCTCGTCGTTCATGTGTGCGACGACATCGCCTGCAAAGCGGCGGGAGCGGATGAACTCTGCCACAAGATTGAACGGCGCGCCGGAAGCGACGGCAGCGCTCACCCCGATAGAACCGCAACCTGGCACCGCAGTCCATGCCTAGGCCTTTGTGACCGCGCTCCGGGCGCCTTCGTCCAGCGGGCAGGAAATCGAGCAACACACGGCGAAGCGTCCATCGCAGCCGCGGACGCGGAGCTGATCACCGGACTCATGGCGGGTAAACCCTGGCCCCACCCTGCCCCACAGGCGATCCCCCAGGTGGGTGATCCGGGCCTCCGCCTGCTGCGCCGCGTTGGCGTGGTCGATCCGCAGTCGCTAGACAGCTATCGCGCGGCGGGTGGATACGCCGCGCTGCGCCGCGCCTTCGAGTTGGGCGCGGAGGGCGTGATCCGTGAAATCGCGGACTCCAAACTGCTAGGCCGTGGTGGCGCCGCCTTTCCGACCGGGCGCAAATGGGAGGCGGTGGCACGGGCGCCGGAGCGGCCGCATTATCTCGTGTGCAACGCCGACGAGTCAGAGCCCGGAACCTTCAAGGACCGGATCCTGATGGAGCAGGATCCCTTCGCTATCGTCGAGGCGATGACCATCGGCGGCTATGCAACGGGCTGCGAGCGCGGCTATCTCTATGTCCGGGGCGAGTATCCCCTCGCGCGCCAGCGCATCCAACACGCCATCGACCAGGCGGAGGACCGCGGCCTGCTGGGATCGGACATCATGGGACGCGGCGTCGATTTCACCATCGAGGTTCGGCGGGGCGGAGGCGCCTATATCTGCGGCGAAGAGACAGCGTTGTTCAATTCCATCGAGGGCAAGCGGGGTGAGCCGCGCAATAAGCCGCCGTTCCCGGTGCAGTCGGGCCTCTTCGGCAAACCAACGGTGGTGAACAATGTCGAGACGCTGCTCAACATTCCGGACATCGTCACCGCCGGCGGACGCGCCTTTGCCGCCATCGGCACACCGGAATCCACAGGCACCCGGCTGTTCTGCCTTTCCGGTGCGGTTGGCCGGCCGGGCCTCTACGAGGCGCCCTTCGGCCTCACCCTGCGGCAGGTGCTCGACCTCGCCGGCGGCGTCCACGGACGGCTGCAGGCGATCCTGCTGGGTGGAGCAGCCGGCTCCTTCGTCACGAGCGACCAGTTCGACCTCCCGCTCACGTTCGAGGCGACCCGCGCTGCCGGGGTCACGCTCGGCTCCGGCGTCGTCATGGCCTTCGACGATTCCGTGGACATGAACGCCATCGTGCTCCGGATTGCACGCTTCTTCCGCGATGAGTCCTGCGGGCAATGCGTACCTTGCCGTGTCGGCACGGTCCGCCAGGAAGAGGCGCTGTACAGGCTGGCCGGAAGCGGTTCACCGGACGATGTCGCCATGCTGTCGGACATTGGCCGGGCGATGCGGGACGCGTCCATCTGCGGCCTCGGGCAGACGGCGTCGGCCGCCGCAGAATCGGCCTTGCGGCTTGGCCTGTTCAGCGGTAACCGGAGCCGCGGACGATGAGTGCGCTCATGGTGCAGCCCAAGCGACTGATCGGGATCAGCATCGATGGTCTCGAAGTGCAGGTGCCGGAGGGGACGACCATCCTCCAGGCCTGTCGCCGGCAACAGATCGACACGCCCACGCTCTGTTACATCGACACTCTCCATCCGGTCAACGTCTGCCGGGTCTGCGTCGTCGAAGTCGAGGGATCACGTACCCTTGTCCCGGCGTGCTCCCGGCCGGTCGAGGCGGGTATGAAGATCAAGACCGGCTCGGAGCGGGTCCAGCACAGCCGAAGGATGGTTCTGGAGTTCCTGGCTTCGTCCGCCGACATGTCGCTCACGGCCCCCGAGGTCAAGCGGTGGATGAACGAATACAAGGTCCGGCCGGAACGCTATGGCCCGCCGGCCGCCAGCCGGGCCGGTGAGCGCGATGGAGCTCGCACCGGCCGTCACGAAGCACCCGAATCCGGAGCGGCGGCCTCGGTGCGGCAGCCGGTCAAGATCGACAACGAACTCTACGTTCGCGACTACTCGAAATGCATCCTCTGTTACAAGTGCGTTGAGGCGTGCGGGGTCGACGCGCAGAACACCTTCGCGATCACGGTTGCGGGAAGGGGCTTCGAAGCACGGATATCGACCGAATTCGCCGTCGGACTCCCGCAATCCGCCTGCGTCTACTGCGGCAACTGTATCGGCGTCTGCCCGACCGGCGCGTTGATGTTCAAAAGTGAGTACGACATGCGGGAAGGCGGCACCTGGGACGAATCACGGCAAACGGTGACCTCCACGATCTGCGGCTACTGCGGGGTCGGCTGTACCACAGACCTGCACGTACAGGACAACACGATCGTGAAAGTCACCTCACCACTCGACCACGACGTCACTCGCGGCCATCTCTGTGTCAAGGGCCGCTTTGGCTTCCAGTTCGTGCAACGCCGCGACCCCGAGCGTAACGCGCCGGCGTAATTAGCCAGAGATGAGGCGCGTCATCGTTCTGCTGCTCGGCTCCATGCTCCTCGTCGTGGGCATCGCCGGGTGCGGCACGTCAAACGGCTCCGGGGGAACGACGTCATCCAGCGCACGCCCGGGTTACTAGCCGGGTCGAGCCGGCTTCACGCTGCGTCGTAACCGAAAGAGCCGGCCAACGCGACCGTTCCATCCGGTGATGCACCATCGACAGGCGGCGATTCGCCTGGTTGCGCTGCTCGGCACCGCCTCGGTGCTCAGCTCCTGCCTCGTCATCGGTCCGGGGACGGCGGATACAGGGATCCACAAGATCAAGCATGTGATCGTGATCATGCAGGAGAACCGGACCTTCGACAGCTACTTCGGCACCTATCCGGGCGCCAACGGGTTACCCAAGAATGTCTGCGTCCCCGATCCCGCCGGCGGCTGCGTCACGCCGTATCACAACGCCAACGACCTCAACGGCGGAGGCCCCCATGGCCAGACCGACGCGATCGCGGATATCAACGGCGGCAAAATGGACGGCTTTGTCGCACAAGCGGCGAAGGGGAAGAAGGGTTGCTCGCAAACGGACAACCCGGCCTGCGGCGGTGACAAGACGGACGTGATGGGATTCCACGACGCTCGCGAGATCCCGAACTACTGGTTCTACGCCCAGCACTTCGTGCTGCAGGACCGGATGTTCGAGCCGAACGCCTCCTGGAGCTTGCCGGAGCACCTCTTCATGGTCTCGGAGTGGTCGGCGCACTGCAGCATCCCCGGCGACCCAACGAGCTGCGTCAATGCGCTGCAGAACCCCGGCACCCCACCGGATTTCAAGAAGCATGCCGGGAAACCGGTCCAACCTCCCGACTATGCGTGGACCGATCTCACCTACCTGCTGCACAAGAGCAAGGTCAGCTGGAAGTATTACGTCGAGGGCGGGACCGAGCCCGACTGCGCGGACGACACCATGGCCTGCCCGCCCACCTTGCAGCGAGCCAAGACACCGGGCATCTGGAACCCACTGCCCTATTTCGACACCGTCAAGGCGGACGGCGAGCTGCCGAACGTGACCGACGCCTCGAACTACTTCGCGGCGGCCAAAGAAGGGACGCTGCCGGCCGTCGCGTGGATCGCGCCGAGCGGGCCGGACAGCGAACATCCACCGGCGCTGGTGAGCCAGGGCCAGGCCTGGGTCACCAGCCTCATCAATGCCGCGATGCAGGGCCCGGAGTGGGATAGCACCGCGATCTTCCTCGCCTGGGACGACTGGGGCGGCTTCTATGACCACGTCAAGCCGCCGGTCGTCGACCAGAACGGCTATGGACTGCGGGTGCCCGGCCTCGTCATCAGCCCCTACGCCCGCCAGGGGTACATCGATCACCAGACCCTTAGCTTCGACGCCTACGTGAAATTCATCGAGGACGACTTTCTCGGCGGCCAGCGACTCGACCCCAAGACAGACGGGCGGCCGGACCCACGTCCAGGCGTTCGCGAGAACGCGTCCCAGCTGGGCAACCTGATCAACGACTTCGACTTCACCCAGCAACCACGCCCCGGGCAGGTGCTGCCGACGACGCCGGCGCCGGGTCCTGCTTCATCCGGACCGTACAGCTGATCTAGATGTAGTTCCCACGGACGTTGTTGACAAACGACAGAGCCTCTTGCACGGTTTGGGTGTCCAAATCCAGACCGACAGGAGGCTCTCATGGCTCATCGTAGGGCGAAGCTCACCGTGGCGGGGCGGGAACTCGTGGTGCGACGGATCGTTGAAGGTGGCTGGCCGACGGTGCGGGTCGCCGAGGCCATGGGGATCTCGAGGGCAACAGCGTACAAATGGCTGGCCCGATTCCGGACGGAAGGCCAGCCGGGGTTAGAAGATCGGAGCTCGCGGCCGCAGCGGTCGCCCCGTCGGCTGAGCTCGGACCAGGTCAACCGGATTCTGGCCGCCCGCCGCCAGCAACACTGGGGTCACACCGATTGGCGCCGGTGCTGCGACATCCACGCTCGACGATTTACGCCGTGCTCCGTCGGTACCAGGGCGCGCGCCTGCGGGACTTTGACCCGCCGACCGGCACCCCGCTGCGCTCCGTAATGGAGCGGCCGGGACAGTTAATCCACGTGGACGTCAAGAAGCTTGGTCGAATCCCACCTGGTGGTGGGCACCGGGTGTGGGGTCGTGAGGCCGTGCGGCCACACAAACCGAGCCGCCTCGGGACTGACTTCGTCCATGTGGCTGTCGACGACGCCAGCCGGCTGGCCTTTGTCCGGGCGTATCCAGACGAACGGGGCGAGACCGCGGCTCGTTTCCTGGTGGAGGCGACGAGCTTCTTCATGCGGCACGGGATTCAGGTCGAGCGGATTATGACCGATTGCGCTCGTTCCTTTCGCACCTCGCGCCTCTTCAAAGATGCCCTGCGTGAGGTGCACGCTTCCCACGTGCTCACGCGTCCCTATCACCCGGGGACGAATGGCAAAGCCGAGCGTTTCATCCAGACGCTGATCCGCGAGTGGGCCTACGTCCGCCTCTACCGCAGCAATGAACGGCGCCTCGCTACCCTCCAGCCCTGGGTTCACTTCTATAATGCGCGCCGGACCCACACCGCCCTGGGAGGCAAAGCTCCGCTAGCGGCTGTCAACAACCTGAGTGGGAACTACATCTAGAACGATCGCCCGCCGGAGCGGGTGGCGAACCGCCGTTGAACCTTCTAAGGGGCCTCTCAGGCCGAGTTCACGCTCGAGCCATAGGCTACAAATGACCATGGACGACGCTCCGATCGCGCCGACGCCCGTGACGACGTCAAAGCCGATCTGGCAGCGGCCGGTATCGAGGCGAGCCGTGCTCGCGACCGGAGCCGCCGGCGCGACCGCGGCTGCGCTCGCCGCGCTCTGGAAAGGCAATGACCTGTCACAGATCCTCGACAGGGTGCGGGATTACACCCATAGCTACCAGGGTGCGCTCAGCACCCCGCGCGTTCGGGCGGCTCATCTGCTTCGCCGGGCCGGTTTCGGAGCGACCAGCGCGGAGCTCGATCACTACGCGGCCATGACCAGCACGATGATGACGCAGTCGGTGCTGAACTACCAACAGACGTCCAATGCCGCGCTAGAGGCGCAGCTCCCGACGCTCGACTTCAGCACGGAAAAGGGCCCAAATGCGGGTGCGCTGCAGGCATGGTGGCTGCAGCGGATGGTGCAGACGACGCGACCCCTCGAGGAAAAGATGACCCTCTTCTGGCACAGCCTACTGACCAGCGGGCTGGACAAAGCCGGTACCACGCAGCTCTATACGCAGAACGAGCTCTTTCGGAAGATGGCGCTCGCCAACTTCGACGACTTGCTGAAGGCGGTGTCCAAAGACCCCGCGATGATGGTCTACCTCGACACGGAGAACAACCGCAAAGGCAAGCCCAACGAGAACTACGCCCGGGAGCTGATGGAACTCTTTACCACCGGCATCGGGCACTACACCGAGGACGACGTGCGCGAGTCGGCGCGTTCGTTCACCGGCTGGACCCTCAAAGGCTCCAAGCAACAGCGCTACACGACGGTGTCCGCCTTCAACCCGAAATACTTCGACAGCGGACAGAAGACCTTCATGGGGAAAACCGGCAACTTCACGGGCGACGACATCGTCGAGATGCTGGTGCCGCTCCGCGCGACGGCCGAGCGCCTCTCCACCCGCCTGTTCAGCTTTTTCGCCTACTCCAATCCCGAGCCGGAGATCGTGCGTCACCTTGCCGACACCTTCCAGCAATCGCACTACAACGTGGGGGCCGTCGTCCGGGAAATCTTCTCCATGGACGCCTTCTACTCACCGAAGGCGTACCGCGCCCTGATCAAGAGCCCGGCTGAGCTGGCAGCCCAGACCCTGAGGACGACCGGTAGCGACGCCAAGACCTACGGCGCCGCCGTGGCGGCGACAGCCTCCATGGGCCAGATGCTCTTTTACCCGCCCAATGTGGCGGGCTGGCCCGCCGGGACCTCCTGGATCAATAGCTCGACGCTGCTGACCCGGGTTAACTTCGTCAACGCCGCCACGCAGCGGATGGCGTCATCGCTGACCAACTCGACCCTCGACCAACTGACGAGCACCCTGGTGGACGGCAACCTCAGCCCCACAACGAAGGATGGGCTGCAGGCGTTCGCCGCGGCGCATCCCACAACCCGGGCTGGCCTGCTCTTCATGGTGCTGGCGACGCCGGAATTCCAACTGAATTGATGGAGATGAACCACCATGTTTAGCCGCCGCGACTTCATGAAGCAGGGCCTGATCCCGGTCTTCGCGGGGTCGGCCGTGCCGTCGGTGTTCGCCAACGGCGTGGCGGCGGCCGCCGCGGACTCCCCCAACGCCGTACCCAGCGACCGGATTCTGGTGCTGGTGCAGCTTGCCGGGGGCAACGACGGGCTGAACACCGTGATCCCCTTCACCGACGGCGCCTACCACGACGCCCGGCCGACGCTTCGCCAGGACCAGGGCGTGTTGCCATTGAATAGCCAGCTTGGCCTGCACGCGAACCTCAAGGGGCTGAAGGCAAGCTTTGATGCCGGACAGCTCGCCATCGTGCAGGGCGTCGGTTATCCAAGCCCCAACCTCTCCCACTTCGCCTCGATGTCGATCTGGGAGACCGCCAACGTGAACAGCGGCATTGGCGACGGCTGGCTGGGCCGCTACCTCAACTACCTCGACCAGGTGGGTGAGTCTCCCAACCACGCGCTTGAAGGCGTGAGTGCGGGCTCGCTGGTCCCACCGGAGCTGCGCTCGAAGGCGCCCGTGACCGCGTTGCAATCCTTGAAGACGTTCCGCCTGCAGCCGGTCAACGAGCACGGCACCCAGGTCGACGTCGAAAACCCGCTGATGAAGTTTTACGGCGCGTTCAAAGGCGCCGGCCCGGCGCCCTTCGGGGCACTGTTCGACGCGACCTTGAACGAGGCGCTGCAAGCCTCGCACGCGCTCCAGGCGACCGATGCGAGCTACGTGGCGAAGGCCGCGTATCCGGCCAAGAGCGCAATCGCGAGCTCGCTCAAGCTGGTGGCGGAGACGATCGTGTCCGGACTGGGCGTGCGTGTGGCACACGTCACCCTGGGTGGGTTCGACAACCATTCGAACGAGAAGCCTGTCCATGACAAGCTGCTGCTCGACCTCGACCAGGCGCTCACCGCCTTCATGCAGGACCTCGCGGGTCATGGTTACGGCGACAAGGTGCTCGTCATGACCTGGTCGGAGTTCGGCCGTCGCGTCAAGGAGAACGGCAGCGCCGGCACCGACCACGGGACGGCGGCGCCGATGTTCTTGCTGGGCGCGCCGGTCAAAGGTGGACTCTACGGTCAGCAGCCGAGCCTCAGCGCCCTGGACAACGGCAACCTGAAATTCACCACGGACTTCCGCTCGGTGTACGCCTCCGTCCTGCAGGGATATCTCAAAGCGCCCGCCTCCGACCTGCTCGGCGGCACCTACGAAATCCTGCCGCTGCTCAAGGCATAGGCCGCGTGTAGCATCGCGGGGTGCCGCTCCCGCCGGATGCGATCGTCCGACTGAATCTCGGCCACATCTGGCTGGCGGAGTACCCGCTCCAGATCCCGGTGCACGGCTTCTTGATCAAGCACCCCAGCGGCGCGGGACTGGTCGATACCGGTTACGGCACGCCGTTGGAATTGATCAAGGACTACCGCCCGGTCAACGCCTCCGTGGCGGACGCGCTGCGCGCCCATGACGTGGATCCCTCCGACATTCGCTGGGTCATCAACTCGCACCTCCACTTCGACCACTGCGGGCAGAACGCCGTGTTTCCGCAGGCGCCCTTCTACGTGCAGCGACTGGAGTACGAGCGGCGACACCGTTATCCGGACACGCCCGCGGAGTGGCTTGACTTCGCCGGCGCGCGCTACGAACTCCTGGACGGGGAGCGCGAGATCATGCCCGGCGTCCGGGTGCTCACCACCCCCGGCCATACACCCGGCCACCAGAGCATCGAGGTCGATACCACCGCGGGCCCCGCCCTGCTGACGGGCGATGCCTGCTGGACGGTCAGGATGTTCGAGGGCGAGGCGCCGCAGGAGGGCATGATGGAAGACGTCCCGACCTTCCATCAGTCGCTGGACAAGCTGCGGCGGTTGAAGCCCACCTCCATCCACTTCTGCCACGACAACCGCACCTGGCGCCGTCCGACGCCCGTCTGAGCCACGCCGCACAAGACGATTCGAGGCATTTGTCGCGTCACGCCCATGGCGCTCACGGGCGACGACCCTGAGAATGAGAGGGCATATCCAGGCATCCCGCAGATCAGCGTGTTCGGGACGGCCTTCCTTCCAGCGAGGACCTCTCCTTAGGTCCTCGTTCGCCCTGGCGACGCACCGCGAACTCCCCACCCTCCCAGAGGGGGAGGGAACATCTTGTTTTGTGCTGGGTGCACGAGGTCCGGCGGCGATTTCCGTGGCCTCGGTCCATTACCTCAGTGGGTCCAATCGTCGGACAATCCCGGCATGAAAATCGATAGTGGCGATACCGCCTGGGTCCTTGCTTCGGCTGCGCTCGTGATGTTGATGACGCCGGCACTCGGTTTCTTTTACGGGGGGCTCGTCCGCCGCAAGAACGTCCTGTCAACAATCATGCACAGTTTTTTCATCCTCTGCCTCATCAGTGTCCAGTGGGTTCTCTGGGGCTACAGTCTCGCGTTCGGACCGGACAAGTTCCATCTCATCGGCGGCCTCGAATGGGTCGGCTTGAACAACGTGGGCTTCACGCCGAACGCGGATTACGCGCCCACCATCCCACATCAGGCTTATATGGTTTTTCAAATGATGTTCGCCGTCATCACGCCCGCGCTCATCAGCGGGGCGTTCGCCGAACGCCAGCGCTTCAAGGCCTTCGTCATCTTCTCCCTCCTGTGGGCGACCTTCGTCTATGACCCGATCGCGCACTGGGTCTGGGGCGCCGGCGGCTGGCTCCATAACCTCGGCGCGCTCGACTTCGCCGGCGGGACCGTCGTCCATATCAGTTCCGGCGTCTCGGCTCTCGTAGCCGCGCTGGTACTAGGGAGGCGGCTCGGCTTTGGTAAGGAGAAAGTCGAGCCACACGACGCCACCATGACGGTCCTCGGTGCCTGCCTCCTCTGGTTCGGCTGGTTCGGCTTCAACGCCGGGAGCGCCGTCGCGGCCGGCAGCCTGGCGACCAGCGCCTTCGTCGTCACCAACACCGCGACCGCGATGGCCGCCCTCACGTGGATGACGGTCAGCTGGTACCACAAGCGCCAGCCGAGCGTGCTCGGCGCCGCCGCCGGGGCCGTCGCCGGCCTGGTGGCGATCACTCCGGCCTCCGGGTACGTCAACGTGATGGGGGCAATCGTGATCGGATTCGGCGCCGGGGTGTTCTGCTACATGGCGATTCAGCTGCGCGAGCGGATCCACGTCGACGACGCCCTCGACGTCTGGGCGGTCCACGGCATCGGTGGCACCTGGGGCGCGCTCGCGACCGGGCTGTTCGCTACCGTCGCGATCAACTCAACCGCCGCCAACGGCCTCTTTTACGGCAACCCGAAGCAGGTCCTGTATCAACTTGCCGCGATCGGCGCCTCCTGGGCCTGGGCGGCCGGCGGCACCTTCGTGATCCTCAAAGTCGTCAACATCTTCGTTCCGCTCCGCGTGCAAGAAGACGAAGAACTCCTTGGCCTCGACATCTCGCAACACGGCGAACCCGCGTACGCCCTTTAAGTAAGGGAGGAGGAAAACTCATGGATGCGACAACCGTTCTGGCCGTGATCTGCAGCGCCATCGTCTTCGCCGGCTGGCTCGTCCTGCCGCACTCGGCGACGACGAAAGTTAAAGTCGCAGCCGTCGTCAGCGAGGAGCGGACGCCCGTTCCGGTCTCCGCGTAGGCGAGCGCACAACCGAAAGCTTTGAGGCGGTCTCGGTGCTGAGCGTCAGCATCCGAGCCGCCCGAAGTCGTATCGTCCGCCCGACCGTGTCGACCTCCTCGACCGTGATTCGCGTTCCGGGGTGAAGGCCTCGCTCGTGAAGGTACTGCAGCAGCGGGGGTGCCTCGCGCTGCGCCACCTCCGAGATCCTCGTAATGGTCCCGGTCTCTCCGGCCCCAAGGGCTGACAAGCGGAGCTCGTTCGCCCGCATCGTCGAGTGGCCCGGGATCGGGTTGCCATGCGGGCAGGTTTTGGGTCTCCCCATCTTGCGGTAAAGCCTCTCCTCCACCACCTCCGACACCGCGTGCTCCAGCCGCTCGGCCTCGGCGTCGGCGGCGACCCAGTCGAGCCCCAGGATGTCGGTCATCCAGCGCTCGACGATGCGGTGCCGCCGGACGATGGCCGCCGCGGCAGCATCGCCGCGCGCCGTCAGCTGGATTTCCTTGTGCGCGTTCAACCGGACCATTCCGTCGCGGGTCATACGCCGAAGCGCCACCGTCACCGTCGGCCGGCTGACGGAGAGCCAGTCCGCCAGGCGGGCACTGCGCACGACCTCGCCTTCCGCCCGGATGTAATAAATCGCCTCCAGGTAGTGAGCGATGACCTCCGAGGGTGGGCGGAAGCGTGTGTTAGCGTTATCTAATTGTGAGCTTCGCACCTACTAACAATATATAACCGTGAGTCACGGCACCGCTGCCCTGCTCGGCGCCATCGCCGGCGCCACCATCTTCATCGGTCTCCCGGTCGGCCGGATCCGCGGCGTCTCGCGCACCGTTCGCGGGCTGTTGAATGCCGTGGCAACCGGCGTCTTGCTGTTCCTGCTCTGGGATATCCTCACGCACGCCTCGGAACCGGTCCAGACGGCGCTCTCGGGCCTGCACCAGGGTGATCGTCGCTTTTTCGCGCTGGTGCTGATCTTCGGGGCCGGCCTCGCCGTCGGGCTGCTCAGCCTGATCTATGTCAACGCCCGCCTCTTCGGCCGGACGAAGGACGCCGCGCCGCCGCCTCCCAAGATGCTGGCGATGATGATCGCCACCGGGCTGGGACTGCACAACCTCTCGGAGGGACTCGCCATCGGCCAGTCTGCCGCCACCGGCGCGGTCGCCTTCGCGGTGGTGCTGGTGATCGGTTTCGCGCTCCACAATGTGACCGAGGGTTTCGGCATCGCGGCGCCCCTGGCGGCCGACGAGGCGATGCCGTCCTGGCGCTTCTTATTCACGGCCGGGCTGATCGGCGGCGGCCCCACCTTCCTTGGCACCGTCATCGGCTATGCGTTCACCTCGACCTACGTCTATGTGCTCTTCCTGGCACTCGCCGCGGGCGCGCTTTTTTACGTCATCGGCGAGATGTTTCACCTCGGCCGCCGCTTCAATTCCCCGATCGCCATGGCCTGGGGACTCCTGTTCGGTTTCCTGCTTGCCTACGGCACCGATCTGTTTCTGACGTACGTCGGGTCGTAGATAGACTAGTCAAGCCGTGAACGCTGTCTTCGAGCACGCCACCGTCCTCGACTGCACCGGCCGCGATCCACAGCCAGATGCGCGGGTCGTCGTAGAGGACGGACGGATCCGGCGGATCGGCGCCTCAAGCGGGCCTGCCGGGCCGCGCGGCGCCCAGGTGATCGATTGCCAGGGGCGCACGCTGATGCCTGGATTGCTCGACGCCCACGTGCACCTGGCGATCATCGACCTCGATGCCGCCGCCGAGGTGGCCCTTCCACCCGCCGTCCTGGCGTTGCGGATCGCGAAGGTGATCGAAGCTACGCTCGACGCCGGCTTTACGACGGTCCGCGATGCGGGCGGCCTCGACTGGGGATTCAAGGAAGCCGTCCGCCTTGGATTGATCCGCGGCCCGCGGATCTTCATCAGTGGCGCATTCATCTCGCAGACCGGCGGACACGGCGACCATCGGCCACGCACCTCGCGCGCGAGCTTTCCGGTCGCGCCCGGGCTGGCCTCGGAGTCGATCCTCGCGGACGGCGCGGATGCCGTGCGTTGGGCCGCCCGCGAAGTCATCCGTCGCGGCGCCGACCAAATCAAGATGATGGCAAGCGGCGGCGCGGCCTCACCCACCGATGAGCTGGACCATGTCCAGTTTTCCGTCGAGGAGCTGGCAGCCGCCGTCGACGTGGCCGGTGCCGTCGGGACCTACGTGCTGGCGCATGCCTACGCGCCGCGGGCGATCCAGAACTGCCTGAATGCGGGCGTCCGCTCCATCGAGCATGGCAACTTCCTCGACGAGGCCACCGCCGACCAGATGCTGGCCGCCAACGATGTCTACCTGGTGCCGACGGTCATCACCTACGAGCTCCTCGCGGCACGCGAAGCGGGCGACGGCTGGACCCCGGACATGGTGCGCAAGATCCGCCACGGACTGACCGGCGCCTACGACTCCTTAGGCCTCGCCTTCGAAAAGGGCCTGCGGATCGGATCTGGATCCGATGTGCTGGCCGAGATGCAGGGTGAGAAAGGCAAGGAGATCGCCTGCCAGGCTCGTGTGATGGGCGCGATGAACGCGATCATCGCGGCCACCCGCACCAACGCGGCCCTGATGCGCATCGAGAAGGAGGTCGGCACCGTCGAAGAGGGCAAGCGGGCCGACCTCATCGTGCTCGACGCCGACCCACTCGAGGACCCCGCGATCTTCGCCGACCCGACCCACGTGCGGATGGTGGTCCGCGGCGGGGATGTCGTCAAAAACCTGGATTAGCGGCGGCTGAGCGCTTTCCTAGGATGGGGAGGATGAGGGACCACCGAGGATCCGGAGACGCGTTCATCGGCAATCTTCGCCAGCCGATGCCGCTCGGTCGCAAGCTCCGTATTCTCCTTCGGAACCGACTTCGATTTCCTCCCACCCCCTGTTGCGGTCACCCCGGCGAGCCCGGCTGTTGAGAGCCGGCGGAAGGCCCGGGTCCGGGTCACCACCACCCAGGTTGACACCATGATCGCCTAGCGCTAATATGATATCGCGGTTATCAAGTAGCACGATATCCCTTACGGGAGGTTCTTCATGGTTAGCTTGATCTGGACCGTCGTCGTCGTCCTCTTCGTCTTGTGGCTGCTCGGCCTTTCGCTGCACGTCGCTGGGGGCCTTATCCACCTGCTTCTGATCCTCGCGATCATCGGGATCGTCTACAACTTGCTGGTCGGCCGGCGAGCCGTCTAGGAACGCGGAACTCGACGAGGGCGCGCCTGGGCGCCCTCTTTTTTCGCGCTCACACGACGTGGGATAATTGCCGGGGCCATGGGTGAGACGACAGGGGGCGTCTTGCGGCGTGGACCGGATCGGATCATCGGGGGCG
The DNA here is from genome assembly GCA_035544955.1 of Candidatus Dormiibacterota bacterium. Classification (NCBI taxonomy): domain Bacteria; kingdom Bacillati; phylum Candidatus Dormiibacterota; species Candidatus Dormiibacterota bacterium. Next base: position 45,684 of record DASZZN010000008.1, on the reverse strand, counting down.
TCTGTTCGGGCCTCGCCATCTACTTCGGTGTCGACCCCCTGCTGGTCCGCATCGTCTTCGTCATCCTTGCCTTGATCCCACCCGGAATTGGTATCGGCGTCCTCCTCTACCTGGCCCTCTGGTTCCTGATGGAGCCACCGGAGGGTGCGCCGACATCGGCCACGCGAAACATCGGTGCTCGCCTGCGCGCGATGGGTGACGAAGTCCGGGAGGACTTTCGCACCGGCTTTCGTACGCACCCCACCGGCGCCGCGACTCCCACATCGCCGGCTGGCGTGCCGGCATCCCCGCCCTCGCAGGGTCGCGGGCCAGGAGCCACCCATGGTGACCGACCCAGGGGGCTGTGGCTCGGCATCATCCTGATCGTGATCGGCGCGTACTTCCTGGCCGCCAATCTCGGATGGTTCCGCCTCATCCACTGGGAGATCGTGGGCCCCGTCATCCTGATCGCCGCCGGGCTGCTGTTTCTGGCTCGCCGCCGCTAGGCAGCCATGTACAGGAGCCGCGGCCTGCTGTTCCCGCTGGTCCTGATCGCAATCGGCGTCGTCGTTCTGCTGTCCAATACCGGCGTCCTCTCTTCGGACGCCCTGCTGCGGCTCGGTGACCTGTGGCCATTGCTGCTCGTCATTCTCGGACTGCAACTGATCCTCAATCACACGCTGCCACGCCAGCAAGCCACGCTGACCGGGCTGGGCGCCACGGTCGTGATCGTGGGCGCCGCCGTGGCCTATGCCGCCCTGGCACCGGCGGCCCCCTTCGGCACGCGGCAGGCGAACTCTTCGGAGAGCCTCGGCGGCCTGACGGCGGCGACCCTGGACCTGAACTACAGCGGGGCGACCGTCGACATTCAAGCGGGCAGCTTGGGCGACTCGCTCTACCAGGCGCGGGTCGATTACCCGGGCAGCGACTACCCGCCGACGATCAGCCTCGACCACGAGAGCGGCACCTTGCAGATCAAGCAGAGCTCGGGCTTCGTTCCTCTCAACCTGCTCGGTGCGTCACGGCGGCACGTCGTGGTCACCCTGACCGATCGCATCCCCTGGAGCATCACGATCGGCAGCGGCACCACCAACGCGCACCTCGACCTGCGCCATCTGCAGCTGGCCAAGATGGACATCTCGGGCGGCTTCAGCCGGATGGACGCACAGTTGCCCAGCCCGAAGGGCACCGTCGTGATCAACATTTCAGGAGGCGTCAGCAACCTGACGCTCCGGGCGCCGGCCGGCACCCAGTGGCATGTGGCGGCCAGCGGCGGGGTGAGCGGGCTCCACATCAACGGGTCCTCGTACGCGGCGATCGGTGGCGACTTCCAGCGTCAGAGCCCCGGTTACGCGTCGGCCTCCGACCGTTACGACATCGAGATCAGCGGCGGCGCCTCCCGCGTCGACTTCCGGACCGGCTGAGGCCAATCCCGTTGGCCCAGTCGGTGGTGCTGGCGCGCCACGGGGAGACGATATGGAGTCTCAGTCTTCGCCACACCGGCAAAACCGATCTTCCCCTCACGGATGAGGGAGAACGCCAGGCCCGCGCGCTCGGCCCGCGGCTGCACGCCTGGAGGTTTGCGCTCGTCCTCACGAGCCCGCTCCAGCGCGCCCTCGAAACCTGCCGCCTCGCGGGCTATGGCGAGCAGGCCCAGGTGCGACCCGATCTGGTCGAGTGGGATTACGGCCGCTACGAGGGTCTCACCTCCCAGCAGATCGAAGAGCTCCACCCCAACTGGTCCCTATGGCGGGACGGCTGCCCCGGCGGCGAGACGGCCGCCGATGTCGGCCGCCGCGCCGACCGCGTGGTCGCCGAAGTCCGCGCGGTTCGCGGTGACGTCTTGCTCTTTGCCCACGGACACGTGCTGCGTGTGCTCGCCGCCCGCTGGCTTGGCGAGCCACCCGAAGGCGGCCGCCACTATGCGCTGCAGACCGCGACCGTCAGCGTCCTGGGCTACGAGCACGCCGATCCAGTGATCCGACTCTGGAACCAGCCGCCCCTCGCCTGACCCAGGACCCCGGGCCGCCTGGGCGTGGACCGCGGGTGATCTGCTACGGTGTCGATCAGGAGCCCCGTTCGCTCGGCGAACTCAGGGAAGGAGGGAAGCGAGATGGGAATGTTTTCGGTGCGTGGTCCGCTGCCGCAGCAGGCCGAACGCGCGTCGCCGGTTCGAATCCACTCGGAGGTTCTGCGTCGCCTCGGCGCCGTCCGGGCGCGGTTGGCGCTCGCGGCTGGAGCGGTCCTGCGCACCACCGGACTGGAGGTCGCTGCCCGGTTGGGGAAGGCCCGGCTCGCCGCGATCGCGGCGACGAATGACGCGCGGATCGTGGCGATCTTGCTGCTCCTGGCGGCCGTAGCGCTGGGCCTGGAGATGGCGGCCAGCTTCCACGTGATATAGGAGTCGTTTATCGCCCCAATCGCCAGAAACGATTGGACTTGATGACTCGTTAGTTGATAACGTTTCACCCATGATCAGCATGGAAGGGCGAGTCATCCAGACGGCGCGCGACGACTACCAGTGTCGGGCCGAGGTCGTGGAGTGCGGCTGCCCAGACGACTGCGAACGCGATCACGGGAACGAATAAGCCGGTACTGATGTCCCGGATCGCCGTGCCGCAAACCAGCAAGCTCGCCCCCAGCCCGCTGTTGCCGGAGGGGTTCAAGGTGCCGGCTTCACGCTTCGTCCATCCCAGCACCCGGATGCGCGAGCTGCTCGATACGGAGCCGTTCCTGTTCGGACCGGGGGTCTACGACCCGATGGGCGCCCAGCTCGTCATGTACTACGGCTTCAAGGCCGTCTACTTCAGTGGCTACTCCTTCGCCATTGGGCACCTGGGGACGACCGACATGGACCTCTACTCCAACGTCGAGATCGCGGACGCTGCCCGGCGGACAGTGGGCGCGCTGCGCAAATTCCAGCTGACGATGGCGGTAGGCGATCCGGAGAAGGGCGTTGCGCCAAGGCATCTCGACATCCCGCCGGTGATCGTCGACATGGACGGCGGCTACGGCAACATCTTCAACGTCCAGCGCACCACCGAGCTCTACGTGACCGCGGGCGTGGCAGCGGCACACATCGAAGACCAGGTGCTCCCCAAGCGTTGCGGCCACATCGGCGGCAAGGCGCTCATCCCGGTCAACGAGATGGTGGGCAAGCTGCGGATGGCGCGGGCGGTCGCCGACGACCTGGGCAACCGCGACTTCGTCATCATTGCCCGCACCGACGGCCTCAGCGCCGTTGACGCGCCCGAGCCGCTGCGGCACATGGAGCTAGCCGTCGATCGCGGCCTGCGTTACCTCGACAGCGGCATTCCCGACCTGCTCTGGTGCGAGTTCCCCACGGCCGATCGCGGCGCCGTCGAAACCTTTACCGAGCAGATCAAGAAGCGCTTTCCGGACGCGCGCTTCGCCTTCAACTGGTCATCGTCGTTCAAGTGGATCAGCGAGCCGAACCCGATGACCTTTGCCGAGCTGGCTGAGATGGGCGTGAAGTTCATCTTCATCACCCTGGGCGCGCAGCATGCCGCAGGGCATGGCCTGAGTGTGCTCCTCCAGGCAATGTCGACGGACCAGCAGGACGGGTACATCGCGCTGCAGCGGAAGGAATTCGAGCAAGGCCAGGACTTCCCCACCAAGAGCCACCATTTCTTCTCGGGCGTGCCCTACCACCACCTGGTCGGTAAGGCGTACGACGCGGCCCGTCTCGGCCAGGAGTTCGTCGAGACCCTTCCCGAAGACCGCGTCGTCTAAGCCCCGGCTCGATCCCGCTGGGGAGACAGACAATGGATGATGGCGATGATGAACGCCTCGGATGTAGTCGAGCTACTCGGCTGGCTTGAGCTGCACGGAATCGACGTATGGCTAAATGGCGGCTGGGGGGTTGATGCGCTTCTCGGCCATCAAAGTCGTGCACACGAAGATCTCGACATCACGATCTCGGCTGCGGACCGCGCGGCTTATGCGGCGGCCATGGAAGCGGCAGGCTTTAGCACCCACCGTGTGGATAACGACTTCAACTGGGTGCTCCGTGACGGGCGCGGACGCCTGGTCGACGCCCACTTAGTGGACTTCAGCGAAACGCTGATCTCGGCAACCGGGGTTAGTGTGTATGGTCCAGCGGGATTGCCATTCGAGGTGGGTTCACTCGAGGGACGAGGGACAATCGCCGACAGACCAGTCAAGTGTGAGACGGCGGCATTCCAAGTCAGAGGCCATATGACATACACGCCGGATGAGACGGATTATCGAGATGTCCTCGCCCTATGCCGGGCGTTTGACCTTGAGGTGCCGCCCATTTTCAAACTGTGGAGAGGAGATGCGCGTCGGCGGCAGGATCGGAGTCGCGCACCAGGTTGAGGAAGGCCGCGACCGTTCCTGATGGCCGGCCCTGGTCGCGGCGGCGGATCACCACGATCTTTTGCGACATCGCCGGCGCGTCGGTGACAGCGACCTGGGTCAGGGTCTTCGCGGCCAGCTCGCCCGCGACGGCCGAACGGGGAAGCAGGGCGATGCCGAGGCGGCGCTCGACCATCTTCTTCGCCGACTCGATGTTGTCCAGCTCCATCACCTCGCGCGGCGTCACGCCCAAGCTGAGAAAGAAGGACTGGGTCAGCTCGTAGTAGCTCGAGGTGCGGTCGAAGAAGATCAGCCGCTCCGAGGCGACGTCGGCGATGCCGACGCTCGATCGTTCGGCGAAGGGGTGACCGGGCGGCACGACCAGGACCAGCGCCTCTTCGTACAGGGGGATCGACTCGATGTCCGGGTGTCGCATGGTCCGCACCATGGCCAGCTGGACCTCGTCGCGGAGCAACATCTGCAGGACGTCTTCCGAATGTCCGGTCCGGACCGCCACCTCGATCCGCGGGTAGGCGGCCGCAAACCGCTGGAGGAGTGCCGGGAGAATGTAGGTGCTGACGGCCGGGGCGGCTCCGAGCACCAGCCGGCCGGCGGAGGCGGAGCGGGCGTCATTCAGCGCCTGGCGACCATCGCGCACCGCCCGCATGGCGCGTTCGGCAAAGGGGAGGAAAGCCCGGCCGGCGTCGGTCAGGCGCATGCCACGGCGGGTCCGCGCGAAGAGCGGCTCGCCCAACTCCCGCTCGAGCGCGTGGAGGCGGGCGGTCAGCGTCGGCTGGGTGACGAACATCGCCTCGGCCGCCCGACTCACGTTTCCCCGGCGCGCGACTTCGAGAAACCCCTCGACCTGGGCCAGCAGCACGTCCTAGCTATAGACGTTTTCTATGGCGCAGTCAAGCGCGACTCGGCCCGCTCGATAACTGTTACACAAGTCACGCGGAATAGCTGACCCCTGCGACTGGTTTGAAAGACGGTGGGGCGCTACCGTCGTGACATGAAATCGCGCATGGTTCGGCATCAACCTGCCACATCTTTCGGACAGACTCGATCGGCAGTATCGATTCAATAGCCGGCCACAGAAGAGGAGGATCTCATGGAAATCATTCGAAATCTCACGCGGCGCAAGCTGCGCAACATCCTGACCATCAGCGGAATCGTGATCGGCGTGCTCGCCCTGGTCACGATGGGTGCGATGGCGGAGAAGTTCAACGCGCTGCTCTCCGGGGGCGCGACCTACTTTGGGTCCAACGTCCAGGTCGCAGACAGCTCCAGCGGCGCGGTCGGCGGCTTCGGCGGCGGCCTGCTCACGCTCGACCGGGTTGCGGCGCTGGAAAAAGTTGACGGAGTCGCCGCGGCATTTCCGGACGTGAGCGTGAGTGCCAAGCCGGGCAGCACGAACACCGTCTCATTCGGGATCCCGGACTATATCTCGAACCTAGATCCGCGAGCCAATGACTATAGCGCCTTCAAGCTCCACATCGCGCAGGGTCGCGACCTCAACCCGAACGCCACCGGCGAGGTGGTCTTGGGATCTGACTTCGCCACCGAGTTCAAAAAGAACGTCGGCAACACGATCGACCTCCCCATCCGGGCGAAGGACGCGCCGCCCGACTTCATCAACCATACCTTCAGCGTGGTCGGCGTCCTGGCGAAGACGCAGACCGCTCCCGACACCGGGGCGTATGTCAGCCTCGCCGATTCGCAGATGCTTCTGAAGGAAACGCTGCCGGCGAGCATCCGGAGCAGCATCGACACGACAAAGCTCGTCAATGGGGCAACCGTATACGGCAAGCCGGGCGTCGACCTCGATAAGCTCGCGGACAAAATCAACGCTGAAGTTCCCGGCGTCAAGGCCACCAAGCCGAGCGTGATTGTCGCCAGCTTCAACGCAGGCGGGGCGATCTTCACCGCCATCACCACCGGCGCGGCGCTGATCGCGCTCGTCGTCGGCGGCCTGTCCGTGATCAACACGATGCTGATGGCGGTCACCGAGCGTGTCCGTGAGATTGGGTTGAAGAAGGCCGTTGGCGCCAAGGTGGGACACATCCTCCGCGAGTACCTGCTCGAGGCGATCGTGATCGGCGGGATCGGCGGCGGCATCGGGCTGCTCCTCGGCTGGGGTCTGACCAGCTTGATCAACGCGGCGACGGCATCGGCCAATCTGACGCTCTTCCTGCTGACCTGGCGCCTCGTGATCGTGGCGATCCTGTTCTCGGTCGGACTGGGCGCCGCCGCCGGCATTATTCCTGCCCTTCGTGCCTCCCGGATGGATCCGGTGCGGGCGCTGCGGGCGGCGTAGGAGGCAACCATATGGGAACCATCGAACTTCACGAGCTGACCAAGCACTACAAGCAAGCTTCAACGACCGTCAAGGCGGTCGACGGGATTAGTTTGAGAATCGAATCCGGGGAGTTCATCTCCATCGTCGGCCGGTCGGGCAGCGGCAAAACGACGACGCTGGATTTGCTCGGTCTGCTGCTCCGACCCACCAGCGGCCAAGTCCTCCTCGACGGCGTCGATACCGGCAAGCTCCGCGATGGAGCCCGGGCCGACCTTCGCGGCAAGAAACTGGGTTTCATCTTCCAGGAGTTCAACCTGCTGCCAAGCCTGAACGCCATCCAGAATGTGATGCTGCCGCTGCGGTACCACAAGAACGGCAAGGACGGCAAGGCGCGGGCGGCGACGCTGCTGGAGGAGGTCGGGCTCAAGGACCGCATGCATCACCGGCCCGATCAGCTGTCAGGCGGCGAACAGCAGCGGGTCGCAATCGCCCGAGCGCTGATCAGCCGGCCGGAAATCGTTCTCGGCGATGAGCCCACCGGCGAGCTGGATAGTGAGACAAGCCAACAGCTCGTCGCCCTGATGCGGCGGATGAACCGGGAGCTCGGGTCGACCTTTATCCTCGTCACCCACGATATGGACATCGCCGCTCAGACCGATCGCGTCGTCCGGCTCAAGGATGGCAAGGTGCTGTCTGACGTGAAAGCGAACCCGGAGCAGCGGTTCCTGGGGACGGTCGACCTCCAGGGAGTGATCGCCTAGGCTGGGAGCGGATGGGTCTGAACGCTCGCGTAATCAAGCTGGGCCGCCTCTTCATGGTGGCCTGGCTTGCTTTTTACCTCTATCCGATCGGCGTGATCCTCAGCGGGCCCTTCAGTCCGGACGGCAAGGCGCTGGCGCTCGGGCTGCTCATCGCGAGCGGCGCGGTCTGGATCTGGTTCTGGACGCGCATCCTGGCAGGACCGGACCAGCGCTTTCGTGTGGTCGCGGTCGCCCTCAACGCCCTCTTCATCGGCAGCTTCACGCTGATGACGCCCGCGAAGTACGGCACGGTGGTGGTCTGCGTCGCCGTGATGGCGGGCGCAGCCTTCCGCTGGCGGGTGGCCGTACCCTTGATCGCTGTTGTCGCGCTGACCGGTGGGATCCTCGACGTCCTTCGCGGCGTTTCACCCTTACAGGCCAGCGGTGAGGTGCTCAACGACGCCATCGTTGGGCTCGCCGCCGTGGCCGGCCACCTATTACTGCAGGCCAACCGGCAACTCTCGCTCGCCCGCGAACAGATCGCCAGGCTGGCGGTGGGCGAGGAGCGCCTTCGGTTCGCAAGAGACCTGCACGACCTGCTCGGCCATAGCCTGTCCGTGATTGCGCTGAAGAGCGAGTTGGCGGGCCGGTTGATCAAGAACACGCCTGGTCTGGCAGCCCACGAAGTCGAAGACATCGAGAAGGTGGCACGCGAAGCGCTGCGCGAAGTTCGCGAGGCAGTCGCCGGGTATCGTCAGCCCACCCTTGCCGCGGAACTCGCGGGCGCTCACGAGGCCCTCACCGCCGCTGGAATTCAATATCACGTCGACCAGGACCATGCCCCGCTGCCGCCCGCCGTGGAGGCTGTTCTCGCCTGGACGGTGCGCGAAGGGGTGACGAACGTGATGCGGCACAGCCAGGCGACGCGTTGCTCGATCCGCATCACCAACCAAGACGGTCGTGCCACCGTCGAGGTGGTGGACGATGGCCGCGGCGGGACGCTACAGCCAGGCAGTGGATTGCGCGGACTTCGCGAGCGCGTGCTCGAGCGCGGCGGAACCCTCACCGCCGAGCCTTTGCCACACGAAGGATTTCGGCTCAGGGTCTCCCTTCCGTTGCCCGAGGTGGCTATCCCAGTCGACCGCGTGACCGCGTGATCCGTGTTCTGATCGCCGAGGATCAGGGCATGGTTCGTGGCGCACTCAAAGCACTGCTCGCGATGGAGGGCGACATCGAGATCGTGGCCGAGACCGATCGGGCGGACGAGGTGCTGCCGCTCGCGTTGCAGGCGCGGCCCGACGTGGCCCTGCTCGACATCGAGATGCCCGGCGGCGACGGCATCACGGCCGCGGGCCAATTGCGCAAGGAACTCCCTGCCTGCCGGACGCTGATTCTCACCACCTTCGGGCGCCCGGGCTTCCTGCGGCGCGCCATGGAGAGCGGCGCATCGGGATTCATGTTGAAGGACGCGCCGGCGCACGAGCTGGCGCTAGCGATCCGGCGGACGATGGCGGGCGAGCGCGTGGTCGACCCCGGATTGGCTGCAGCGGCGCTGAGCACGGGCATCAGCCCTCTGTCCGACCGTGAGCGCGAGGTGCTGGTGGCGGGCCGCAACGGCGCGGGCATCGCGGAGATCGCAAAGGCCCTGTTCTTGTCGGAGGGAACCGTGCGCAACTACCTATCGTCGGCGATCCAAAAACTCGAAGTCAGCAACCGCACCGAGGCGGCTCGAATCGCCGAGGACCTGGGATGGCTTTGACCATCACAAGAGGAGAGCGAAGATGATCGTCGTCACAACCGAGGAAGTCACTGGGCATCGGATCGTGGAAATGAAAGGGCAGGTGTTCGGACTCGTGGTGAGAAGTCGCGGGCTGGGCGGCAACATCATGGCCGGGCTGCGCTCGCTGGGTGGCGGCGAGATCGTCGAGTACACCGAGCTCCTCGAGGACGCCCGGCGGCATGCGGTGGACCGCATGGTCCAGAACGCGACTGCGATGGGGGCGAATGCGGTGATCCGGATGCAGTACGACTCGTCGGAGATCGGCAATACGATGAGCGAGATCGTCGCCTACGGGACGGCCGCCGTCATCGAGCCGCTCCAGAGCTGAGTCGATGCTGCGCAAGGCGATTCTCGCCTACGGCGTACTCGCCGTGGTTGGCGCGATCGCCCTTGCACTTGCCGGGGTCGTCGTAGGCCTCGTCTTTTACCTGTTCGTGAACGGCGCGGTTGTTGTCGCGGCGGTGCTTTTCGAGCGTGGGCGCTACCATCCGGCTGTCACCCCTGGCGGTTCCTGGCAAGAAACCGGGGAGCGTTTCGTCGATCCGACGACGGGACAGCTGATGAAGGTCAGGTACAATCCCCAGACTGGAGCTCGGGACTACGTACCAGTGAGCCCCCTCCCCGACCCTCCCCCTAAAGGGGGCGGGAGATAGAAACGAACAAGCAATGAGAACGCTGATCCTCTTCTTGGCGACGCTTGTGGTACTGGTGGCGGGCGCGCTCACCGTCGTCGCATCACCAACCTACAAGCTCTCGGCCGCCCGGCCGACCCCATCGCCCTTGTTCGTCGTCGGGAATCCGCCACCGACGCCGAGCCCAACGCCAGAGCCGACACCCACACCGACCGCGGCTCCGGTGCCAAATGGCACGGTCGCGTTCTACGTGCCGGTCTACAAGCAGTTGCGGAACCTGGACTGCGAAACAGCCGCGCTGCAAATGGCACTCGGCGCGCTCGGCATCAACTACACGCAAAACCAATTGATCGCGATGCAACCACCGCCCGACACCCGATCTCCGGTCATGGGAAGACTTGCGAATGGCCAGAAGGTCGTCGTTCAATGGGGCAACCCATACAAGAATTTCGTCGGCAACATCGACGGCGCCGACCTTATCCCGACGGGCTACGGGATCTACTATCCGCCTCTTCTGGCGCTCGTGCAGTCGCACGGCGTTCCGAACGCCGAGGGTGGTGAAGGCTGGACGGCCGCCAAGATTTACGCCGATCTCGCCGCCGGCCATCCGGTGATGGCCTGGACCGAGACAGGCTGGGACCGACCCTACGTTGGCTACTGGACGACGTTCGACGAGAAGATCAAGATTCGCTACTCGCTGATCGAGCACGTCGTGACGTTGAGCGGCGTGTCAGCGACGCAGGTCCGGGTCAACGACCCCTGGCACAGCGGCTCCCAGTACTGGTTCAGCAAGGCCGAGTTCGAGCGCTCCTGGGCCGACTTCAACAACATGGCGATCGTCTTCAAGTAGGGGCTCTGTGAGCGCGGTCCCCTGCACCTCGGCCTGAGTGCGGACAGGTAGGCCGACCAGCTTGATGAACCCGACCGCGGCCTGGTGATCGAACTGGTCGCCCGATGAGTAGGTGGCGAGCTGCGGGCGGTAGAGCGAGTAGGGCGACGACCGGCCGATCACCTGCACGCTTCCCTTGTGGAGCTTGACGCGGACCGTTCCTGTGACGGCGCTCTGGGTGCTCTCGACGTAGGCATTGAGGTCGCGCCGGTGGCTCGTAAACCACTTGCCCTGGTACACCATGCGCGCGTACTCCGCCGCGACTGAAGCCTTGAAGCGCGCGACCTCGGCATCGAGCACCATGTCTTCCAGCGCCCGGTGTGCCGCGTGGAGGATGACCGCCGCCGGCGCCTCGTAGATCTCTCGCGATTTGATCCCCACGAAGCGGTCCTCGATCATGTCGATCCGGCCGACCCCGTGGAGGCCTCCCAGCCGGTTCAATTCCTCGACCAAAGTCACGCCCCCGAGTTGGCGCCCATCGCGCGCTGTGGGAACGCCCTTCTCGAAGGTCAGCTCGATGACCGCCGAGCTGGCGGGGGCGGTGTCCACCGACGAGGTCCAGAGAAATGCGTCCTCGGGGGGTTTGAGGAGAGCATCCTCCAGGACCCCGGCCTCGATGGATCGCCCCCACAGATTCTCGTCCACACTGTACGGCGATTCGGGCTTGACCTCAATGGGGAGTTTGTGGGCGCGGGCGTAGGCGATCTCCTCCTCCCGAGTCATCGACATCCCGTCCCGCAGCGGCGCCAGCACCTTCAGATTCGGGTTGAGGGCTCCGACGGCCACATCGAAGCGGACCTGGTCGTTTCCCTTCCCGGTCGAACCGTGGCCCACCCAGGTCGCTCCCTCCCGGGCTGCCACCTCGACGAGGAGCTGGGCGATCAGCGGACGGCCAAGTGCGGTTGCCAGCGGGTACTGGCCCTGGTAGATCGCGTCCGCCTTCAGGGCCGGCCAGCAAAACCGGTCGATGAAGGGCTGCCGGGTGTCGAGGACGTACGCCTGGACCGCTCCGGCGGCAAGCGCCCGCTCGCGGATCGCCTTCAAGTTTGGCTGGCTGCCAAGGTCGACCGTCAGAGCGACCACGTCGAAGCCGCGGGTCTCCTGGAGCCATTTCACGGCCACGGTGGTGTCGAGGCCACCGGAGAAGGCGAGGACGATCTTCTCTGGCATCAGTCCTCTGGTTGAATGTAGGCGCCGAGGCCAGCCAGCCGCTGGGCGAGCCCGCCGTAGGCGCGTGGATGGAGCGCGAGGGCAACGAAGATCGTGTCATCGCCGGCGAGCGTCCCGATCACTTCCGGCCATGCGACCGCGTCCATGGCCGAGGCGATCGAATTCGCCGAGCCCGGCGTCGTGGTCAGGACGGCGATCCCCTGCCCTCGACGGACGGTCAGCGGCAGGTCGCGCAGCAAGCGGCGAAGCCGGTCCTCGCGACCAGCCGGCGAGGCCGCCCCCAGGCCGTCGTTTGGCTTGACATAGTGGCTCTCCGGCCCGCCAACGCGAACCAGCCCAAGCTCGGCGATGTCACGCGACACGGTTGCCTGCGTCGTGTGGATGCCGACGCGGCCGAGGCGTTCGACCAGTTCTTCCTGGGTCGCGATCTGGTGCTTGGCGATCAAGGAGAGGATTGCCTCCTGCCGCTTACGCTTTGACATGCGCGAGCGCCTCCTTCACGCGTGCCGGCGCCGTGCCTCCGAGAACGTCGCGCGAGTTGAGTGCGCCTTCGAGCGTCAGGTGGTCGATCGTGTCTGCAGCGAAGAGCGGCGAAAACTGCTGCAGCTCGGGAAGGGTGTAGTCCTCCAGACCGCGATGCGTGGCGATCGCGTCCGCCACCATCCTTCCCACGAGGTGATGCGCATCGCGAAACGGCATGCCTTTCCTGGACAGGTAATCGGCGAGCTCGGTCGCCAGCGTGTATCCCTGGAGCGCCGCCTTGCGCATCACGCCCGGGTCGAATTGCAGGCCCTGCACCAGGCGCGCGGTCACATTGAGACAGGCGATGGTCGTATCGACGCCGTCGAAGAGTGCCTCCTTGTCCTCTTGCAAGTCGCGGTTGTAGGCGAGCGGGAGGCCCTTGAGCACCATCAGGAGATTCACCAGGTCGCCGGCGACCCGCCCGCTCTTCGCGCGGACGAGTTCGGCGGCGCACGGGTTCTTTTTGTTCGGCATCATCGAGCTGCCGCTGGCGAGCGCGTCGGGCAACGCCGCGAAGGAGAATTCGACGCTGGTCCAGAGCACGATCTCCCCGCAAAGGCGGGAGAGATGGATCATCGCGATGCTGCACGCCGCCAGTAGCTCGAGAACGAAGTCGCGGTCGGCGACGGCATCGAGCGAGTTGGCACTGGCCATGCCGAAGCCGAGGTCATGGGCTAGCTCGGCGCGGTCGATGGGAAAACCGCTCCCGGCGAGCGCACCCGCGCCCAGCGGAGAGACGTCGGCCCGACCGAGCGCATCCGCGATCCGGCCGCCGTCCCGGTGGAGCATCTCGACGTAGGCGAGCAGATGGTGGGCGAGTAGAACGGGTTGCGCCCGCTGCGTGTGCGTGTAACCTGGCATCACGGTGTCGAGGTGTTCCTCGGCCCGGGCGATCAGCGCCGACTCGAGCCCAGCCAGCGCCTCCAGCAACTGGGCGCCGGCGGCCCTGACATACAGCCGCAGATCCAGGGTGACCTGGTCATTGCGGCTCCGGCCGGTGTGCAGCTTGCCGCCGAGCGGACCGAGCTTCTCCCGCAGGCGCTTCTCGACCGCCATGTGGATGTCTTCGCTTCCGGCCGACGGGGCGCCGGAGGCGAGCTCCGCCCCGATCTCCTGGAGCGCCAGGTCGATGCGCAGCTGTTCCTCCGGCGTCAGCACACCCGCGCGGACGAGCGCCTTCGCCCAGGCGCGGCTACCGGCGATGTCCTCGCGATAGAGCCGGCTGTCGACATCGAGCGATCGCGTGAACTCGTCGACCAGCGGATCCGGCTCTTCGCCAAATCGCCCACCCCACGGCTGTTTGCTCAGTGCGCGACCTTCGCGTTCCGCTTGGCCAGGATCTCCCACGGCAAGCCACCGATCTGCGCGGCCGGCCCGCACCACTGCTGGTTGAAGCTCCGGCTCTGCAATCCGCGGATCTCCGGAAAGAAGAGCGAGTTATTGCTCTGGCGCGACTCCAGGTCGATCGTGCCATGGAACAGGTTGGCCGTCACCGTGCCGTTGACGTTGGTCTGGGTGGTCGCGATGAAGGCGTCCAACGCTTCCTTCAGCGGGCTAAACCAGGCGCCGTGGTACACGAGGTGGGCCCACTTCTGGTCGACCCCGGCCTTGTAGTCGATTTCCTCCTTGGTGAGGGTGAACTGCTCCAGGTCGTGGTGCAGTTTCAGGAGGACGGCCGCCGCGGGCGCCTCGTAGAGCTCGCGCGACTTCAGGCCCATGATGCCGTCCTCGAAGATGTCGATCTTGCCGATGCCATGATTGCCGGCGATGACGTTGAGCTTCGCCACGATCTCCGGCAGGGGCATCCTGGTGCCGTCGAGGGCCACGGGGACGCCGCCTTCGAACGTGACCGAAACCTGCGTCGGCGTCGAGCTCGTTTGCGACGGCGTCTTCAGCCAGAGCCAGGCATGATCCGGAATCGGTTGGTTGAGTCCAACCGCACCGGAGGCCAAGCTGCGGCACCACAGCGTCTTGTCGTCGCCGCCCTGCATGACCTCGGTGATGGGGATCCCGAGCTCTTTGGACAGCTCCTCCTCTTCGCCCCGCGTCAGGTCGAAGTCGCGCACCGGCACGAGGACCTCGAGCTGCGGCGCGAAGAGCTTGAAAACGTTGTGCATCCGGTACTGGTCGTTGCCCTTGCCGCTGCTACCTTCCATGATGGCGTCGCAGCCGAGCTTGAGCGCCAGTAAGGCGATCTTCGAGGCAATCAGCTGGCGCGTCATTGACGTGGAGACCGGGTAGCCTTCGTAGCTGGAATTGGCCTGGATGGCCTTCGTCAGCCACAGGTCCGCAAACTCCTGCTTGGCGTCGATCACGATCGGCGTGATGCCCAGCACCTTGGCCTTCGAGATCGCGGCATCCATCTCATCCTGGCCCTGGCCCACGTCCACCGTGATCGCGAACAGCTCCTCGACCTGGTATTTCTCTTTCGCCAGGACCGCGCAAAGGGATGAGTCCAATCCTCCGGAGTAAGCGAGCGCGACCTTCTTGGCGGTCTTGACCGGCGTCGCGTCGACCTTCTCCAGTAACTTGCTCTTCAAAGCCAGCATGTTGTATAGCCTCCTGACCGGGTGTAGTCGCATAAGTATACGGAAACCTGTATGATTACGCAACAAACGATGATCGGCATCCTCTGCTCCCGTGTCCGCATCGAGGAGAAGGCGCTGTTCGCGGCGCTCCGCCAGCGCGCCATCCCCTTCGAGCGCCTCGACGAAGACCTCATCCAGTTCCCGATCGGCAGCCCCTTTCCGAACGCCCCGGACGTGGTCCTGGACCGCTCCATCCACCACGGGCGGTCGCTCTACGCGCTGACGCTGCTGCAAGCGGCCGGTGTGCCGACCGTCAACCGGCCACGGGTGGCACGGATCTGCGGCGACAAGATCCTCACCACTGCCGCCCTCGCGCGCGCCGGCTTGCCCATCCCAAGGACTGTCGTTGCCTTCACCCGGGAGGCCGCACTGGAAGCGATCGAGGCGATGGGGTACCCGGTCGTGCTGAAGCCGATGGTCGGCTCGTGGGGCCGGCTGCTGGCGAAGATCAACGACCGGGATGCCGCCGAGGCGGTGCTCGAGCACAAAGAGGTGCTTGGCTCCTACCAGCACGGCATTTTTTACATCCAGGAATACGTCAACAAACCCGATCGCGACATCCGGGCGATCGTGGTGGGGGAGCAGACGATCGGCGCCATTTACCGGAGCTCCGACCACTGGATCACCAACACGGCGCGCAACGGTATCGCCTCCCAGATGGAGGTCACCCCCGAGATCGATCAGCTCTGCCGCAAAGCGGCGGCCGCGGTCGGCGGTGGATTCCTCTCCGTCGACCTGCTCGAGCATCCGGACGGGCTGCTGGTCAACGAGCTCAACTACACACCCGAATTTCACGGCTTCATGGACGCGACCGGGATCCAGGTCGCGGATCACGTCATCGACTACTTGATAGAGGTTGCCGCAAAGCCTACGGCGGCTTGACACCTAGCGGCCTGACGGTTATGGTTGACACTTACAAGTTCATACGGAAAGGCGTCGATGAGGGCGAGTACGCGGACGCTGGGATTACAGAGAGTCTCCGGCAGCTGAGAAGGAGAATCCAGGGCACCGCCGAAAAAGGCCTCGGAGCCGCAGGTCGAACGGAGCAATCCGCAGTAGGCCTCGCCGGATGGCCCCCGTGATCGGGCTGGAGTCTTCAGGCAGCGGGCCGCGGACTCAAAGAGGTCGTTCTTGCGAGAGAGCGGCAAAGTCGGGTGGTACCACGAGAGAAGGCCTCTCGTCCCGGTGGACGAAGGCTTTTTATTTTTCGGAGGTGCCATGACCATTCAAGCGTTCAACATCATCGAGTCGACGCTTCGGGAAGGCGAGCAGTTCGCCCCGGCGCACTTCACTCGCTCGCAGAAGATCGCGATCGCGGACATGCTCGATGAGTTCGGGGTCGAGTATCTCGAGTTGACCTCGCCGTGCGCTTCGCCGCAGTCCGAGGCCGACCTGCGGACGGTCGCGGCGCTCCCGCTTCGGGCCAAGGTCTTGACCCACGTCCGCTGTCATCTGGATGACGCCCGGGTCGCCATCGATACCGGCGCGGACGGGATCGACGTGCTCTTCGGCACCTCGTCGGCCATGCGGGAGTTCTCGCATGGCAAGACGGTGGACCAGATCATCGAAGCCGGCACCGAGGTCGTCCAGTACATCCAGTCGCGGGGGCTGGAGGTGCGCTTCAGCAGCGAGGACTCCTTCCGCTCGGAGCCGCGCGACCTTTTGCGCGTCTACCAGGCGATCGACCGCCTGCACCCGCAGCGGGTGGGACTGGCCGACACTGTCGGGATCGCCACACCGAACCAAGTCTTCGAGATGGTCTCGATGGTGCGCAAAGCTGTCGACTGCGACATCGAGTTCCATGCCCACAACGACACCGGCTGCGCCATCGCCAACGCCTTTGCGGCGCTGGAGGCGGGCGCCACGCATATCGACACCACCGTGCTCGGGATCGGCGAACGCAACGGCATCGTGCCGCTGAGCGGCATGATCGCCCGCTTGCTCAGTGTGAAGCCCGAGCTGGTGGCGCACTACCGGCTCGAGATCCTGCCCCAGCTGGACCGGATGGTCGCCGACATGGTCGGGGTCGAGATCCCGTTCAACGCCGCCATCACCGGCGACACCGCCTTTCATCACAAGGCCGGGATGCACACCAACGCGGTGCTGAACGACCCCTCGAGCTACGAGATCTTCGATCCGGCGCGCTTCGGACGGGAGCGCACGGTGATGGCCGGCCATCGGTTGACCGGCCGCCACGCGATCGCCAGCCGGGCCACCGCGCTGGGGCTGACGCTGACGGACCACGAATTGCGGACGCTCACAAACGAGGTGAAGCGCCGCGCGGACGCGGGACCACTCAGCAACGACGAACTCGACGATCTGCTTCGGGGCTCGGTCCCGGCATAGGAGAGGGAAACCCAATGGGAACACTGACCGAAGAGATCTTCTCGCGACGGCTCGGACGGAATGTCCATGCCGGTGAGATCGTGGTCGCACCGGTTGACTACGCCATGGCGCACGATGTCACCGGCCCGCTGGCGATCGAGGCCTTCCGCAAGCTCGGGGTCCCGCTCTGGGATCCGGAGCGCGTCATCATGGTTTTCGATCACATCCTGCCGGCGAACACCGTGGCGTCGGCCGGCCTCCACAAGATCGTCCGCGACTTTGCCGACGAGTACGGCGTGACGCACGTCTTCCAGGAAGGCATCTGCCACCAGCTGATGGTGGAGAAGGGATTCATCCGGCCGGGTGGCATCGTGGTCGGCGCCGACTCGCATAGCACCACCTATGGCGCGCTCGGCTGTTTTTCGGCGGGATTCGGATCGACGGACATCGCGGTCACCTTCGCCACCGGCAAGACCTGGTTCCGCGTGCCGGAGACGATCCGGATCAACCTTCGTGGGGCACTGCCTCCTGGCATCTTCCCCAAGGACCTCGCGCTGAAGGTGATCCGAATGCTGGGCGCCGAGGGCGCCAATTACCTGGCGGTGGAGTGGGGAGGTCAGGCCGTCGAGGCCATGAGCGTGGACGAACGCCTCACGCTCGCCAACCTGACGGTTGACTTCGGCGGAAAGGCGGGTCTGTGCGAGCCCGATGAGCACACTCGGGCCTACCTCGGCGAGGCCGCGGTGCTCGACCTGCACCCGGTCGCTCCCGTGTACCGCAGTGTCATCGAGGTTGACGCGGAGAAACTCGAACCGCAGATCGCCTGCCCGCCGGCGATCGACAACGTCCAGGACCTGAGCGCGGTCGAAGGCACGGAGCTCGACGAGGTGTTCGTCGGCAGCTGCGCGAACGGCCGGATCGAGGACCTGGCGATCGTCGCCGGCTATTTCAAGGGCAAGCAGGTTCACCCGCGCACCCGGACGATCGTCGTCCCCGCCTCCAAGCAGATCTACATGGAGGCGCTGGCCCGCGGCTACATCCAGACCTTCATGGAGGCCGGCGCGCTCGTGATGAACGCCGGCTGCGGCCCCTGCCTCGGCCGTCAGCACGGCGTGCTCGGCGCCGGCGAACGCGCGCTCTCCACTAGCAACCGGAACTACGCCGGTCGGATGGGCAGTGCGCAGGCCGAGATCTACCTCGCGAACCCGGCCGTCGCCGCGGCCTCGGCGCTGGCCGGCGCGATCGCCGATCCCCGCCTGCTCCCCGTCCCCGACCTCCCCAGGCGGGTGTGGGAATTGGTTGGAGTGAGGAACTGATGGCCAGGGTCTTCAAGTTCGGTGACGGGATCTCGACCGATGCGATCATCCCGGGCCGCTACAACGTCACCACCGATCCGGCCGCGCTGGGCAAGGCCTGCTTCATCGAGGCCCGGCCCGACTTCGCCGGCAGCGTCCAGGCGGGCGACGTCATCGTCGGCGGCCGCAACTTCGGGTGCGGCAGCTCGCGCGAGCATGCCCCGATGGCGATCAAAGCGGCCGGCGTCCAGGCGGTCGTGGCGCGCAGCTTCGCGCGGATCTTCTACCGGAACGCGATCAACATTGGCCTGCCGGTGATCCAGTGCGATTCGGTCTACGACGCGGTCCAGGACGGCGACCCGGTCTCGATCGACATCCGTTCCGGCGGCATTGATGTCGGTGGCAAGATATTCCAGGGGGAAACACCCGGGCCGGTGGCGGTCGCCATCATGGAAGCCGGGACGCTGATCGACCTGATCAAAACACGCGGCTGGGCCGCGATCGAGGAGGTGTCGTAAATGGCAACTGCAGTAACCGCGAAGTGTCCGGAGTGCGCGGCCGATGTCAAGCTCGCGGCGGACGTCGAGAAGGGCGAGATCGTACCCTGCAGCGACTGCGGCGCGGAGCTGGAAGTGGTCGAGCGGGACCCGGCCGAGCTCCGCCTGGCGCCCGAGGAAGAGGAAGACTGGGGCGAGTGACGTGAGAATCGGCGTTCTGTGCTCCCGCATCCGTGCCGAGGAGAAACTGCTCTTCGAGGGCTTCGCCCGCCGTCATCTGGAGATCGAGAAGATCGACGACCGGGAGCTGGTCTTCGACCTGGCGGCGCAGCCGAGGCACTTCGACGTGGTGCTCGAGCGCTGCCTACACCACTCGCGGGCGCTCTACTCGCTGCGCATCCTCAACCAGTGGGGCGTGCCGACGGTCAACACCTACGAGGTGGCGCTGACCTGCGGCGACAAGATCAACACCACCACGTCGCTGATCGCCGCCGGCGTTCCCAGCCCTCGCACGCTGATCGCCTTCACGCCCGAATCGGCGCTCGAGGCGATCGAGACGCTGGGCTATCCCGTCGTGCTCAAGCCGGCGGTCGGCTCCTGGGGGCGATTGCTGGCAAAGATCTCGGACCGCGACGCCGCCGAAGCGCTGCTCGAGCACAAGGACACGCTCGGCTCCTACCAGCACGCGATCTTCTACATCCAGGAGTACGTCGACAAGCCGTCGCGCGACATCCGCAGCTTCGTGGTCGGCGATGAGACCATTTGCGCCATCTACCGCGAGTCGTCTCACTGGATCACGAACACGGCCCGCGGCGGCCAGGCTCGCAACTGCCCCGTGACCCCCGAGATCGACCGTCTCTCGCGCGCCGCGGCCGGCGCCGTCGGTGGCGGCGTACTGGCCATCGACCTGCTCGAGCACCCGGACGGTATGGTCGTGAGCGAGGTCAACTACACGATGGAGTTCCGCAACAGCATCGACACCACCGGCGTCGACATCCCCGGCCGGATCGTCGATTACGTGCTGCGGGTCGGCGCGCTCGAGGCGGTGCCGGCGTGATCACCGAGCTGACCGCGCAGACCGAGCCTGTCACCGAATCCGGCATCGAGCTGCTCGAGGAGATGGTGTCGATCCCGAGCGTCTCCACGCAGGAGCGCGAGCTGGGCCAGTGGCTGGTGTCACGGCTGCGGGCGATGGGCTTCGCCGCGAGACGGGACGAAGCCGGCAACGTCATCGCCTTTTGGGGTAGCGGGCCGCGCGAAGTGCTGCTCCTCGGACACATGGATACGGTCCCCGGGTTCATCCCGGTGCGGCGCGAGGGGAATCGGCTATTCGGCCGCGGTGCAGTCGACGCCAAGGGCCCGCTGGCCGCCGCTATCACGGCGGTGGCGCGGCAACCCGACGGAGCCGCCTGTCGCTTCACCGTCATCGGCGCCGTCGAGGAAGAGGGCAGCTCGCGCGGGGCCCGTCATCTCGTGAACCGGAAGGCGCCCGATCAGCTCGTGATCCTCGAACCGAGCGGGTGGGACGCCGTCACGCTCGGCTACAAAGGCAGCCTCAAGCTCCGCTACCGGCTCTCCCAGCCGATGGGCCATGGCGCCGGACCCAACGAGAGTGCGGCCGATCGGGCTACCGCCTTCGTGCGCCGCGTGCAGGATCATGCGGCCGCGCAGGGTGAGGGGCTCGGGACCTTCGAGCGGCTCGACGCGCGCATCCTTCGATTCCATGCCGACCACGACGGTTTCCGCGACACCGCCGCCATGACGGTCGGGTTTCGCCTGCCCCCGAACTTCGATGTGCCGTCCTTTCAGCAAGAGTTGGAACAATGGGCGCAAGGCGCCGAGCTGCGCTTCGAGTATGCGGATGCCGCCGTTCGGGCGGAGAAGAACACGCCGGTTGTGCGAGCCTTTCTCAAAGGTATCCGTGACGCTGGTGGCACGCCGCGGTTCAAGATGAAGACAGGAACCTCTGACATGAACATCCTCGCCCCCGTCTGGGGCTGCCCGACGCTCGCCTATGGACCCGGCGATTCCAAGCTCGACCACACGCCGGACGAGGCGATGGACCTCGAGGACTTCGCCCGTGGGGTCAATGTGCTGACCACGGCGCTCAACCAGCTGGCGCGTTGAAAACCGCGGTTATCGGCGGGGCCGGTTACGCCGGCGGAGAGCTGCTTCGACTCCTCCTGTCGCATCCGGAGGTCGAGGTGACGCAGGTGACGTCCGAACGCCTCGGCGGAAAGTTCGTACACACGGTGCACCCGCATCTCCGGCGGCGGACCGAGCTGAAGTTCCAGTCGCGAGAATCGCTACAGCCGGTCGATGTCCTGTTCCTGGCGCTGCCCCACGGCCAGACCAGCAAGGAAATCGACCAGCTGCAGACGCTGGCGCCGACGATCATCGACCTCTCGGCGGACTTCCGCTTGCGTGACCGGGCCGGCTACCCGACCTGGTACGGCTGGGAGCATCCGCAGCCCGCCCTGCTCAATGACTTCGTCTATGCGCTTCCGGAGCTGCACCGCGAGCAGATCCGCACCGCTGACCGCCTGGCGGCGGGTGGCTGCCTGGCGACCGCCGCCATTCTTGGCCTCTATCCGCTGACGCGCGCCGGCGTCGTCGACCCTTCGATGCCGATCGTGATCGAAGGCAAGACCGGGTCTTCTGCCGGCGGCGCGGAGTCGGGACCGGCGTCGCACCACCCCCATCGCAGCGGCGAGATGCGATCGTTCGCGCCCACCGCGCATCGGCACAGCGCCGAGATCATCCAGGAGCTGGGTCTTCAATCTCCCAACGGCCATGGTCCCAAGATCGCCTTCTCGGCGACCGCCGTGGAGGCGGTCCGTGGCATCCTGGTCACAGCCCACGTGTTCCTCAGCGACGACCTCACCGAGAAAGATCTCTGGAAGATCTACCGTGCGGCCTACGCCGATGAGCCGTTCATGCGGATCATCAAGGAGTCACAGGGGATCCACCGCTATCCCAACCCGAAGATCCTGTCCGGTACGAACTACTGCGATGTGGGCTTCGAGCGGGACCCGCACTCGCGTCGCGTGGTCGTCATGAGTGCGCTCGACAACCTGATGAAGGGCGCGGCCGGCCAGGCGGTGCAAGCACTCAACATCCGCTTCGGATGGGACGAGCGAACCGGCCTCGACTTCCCGGGCCTGTACCCCATTTAGCCGTGCTGGTCATCAAGATCGGCGGCAGCCTGACCGACTTCGACCCGTTGCTGCGCGATGTCGCCGCCTGCGAGGAGCCGCTGGTGCTGGTGCACGGCGCCAACAAGGAGCTGAATGAGCTTTCCGCGCGGTTGAGCCATCCGCCACGAATGGTCACCTCCGAACGAGGCGAGATCAGCCGCTTCACCGACGCGATCACCATGGATCACTTCCTGATGGCCTACGCCGGCAAGCAGAACAAGCGCATCGTGGAGCGGCTTCGCGCCCTGGGTTCAAACGCGGTGGGCCTGACGGCGATGGACGGAGGCATCGCGATCGGCCGGCGTAAGCCGGACCTGCGCATCAAGGAAGGCGACAAGGTCAAAATCCTGCACGGCGATCACAGCGGCAGCATCGAGCGGGTCGAGCCGAAGCTCTTGCGGCTGCTGCTCGACAATGGTTACATGCCGGTCATCACACCACCCGCGATCAGCCACGAGGGCGTCGCCATCAATATCGACGGCGACCGCCTAGCGATGGAGATCGCCAGCGCGCTGCAGGCCGAGCGTCTGCTGATCTTTGCCGACACCCCCGGCTTCATGCGCGACGTCAGCGACGAGCGAAGTGTGATCCCATTGATTCACCTCGATGAGGTCGAGCGGATATCGGAATATGGCAAGGGACGGGCGCGCGTCAAGCTGCTGGCGGCGGCACAGGCCATCCGCCGCGGCATCAAGGCGGTCGGACTGCTCGATGGGCGCGGTGAGCACCCGCTGATGCGCGCCTTCGAAGGAGCGGGGACATGGGTCACGACCTGACCGCGACGCACACCCAGCTCAGCCCGATTCCACTGCACGCGAGCCGGGGGTTGACCCTCGTTCGCGGCGAGGGGTCGTACCTGTGGGATGACAAGGACCGGCGATACCTCGACCTGATGACCAACTATGGTGTGAATCTCCTCGGGCACGCCCACCCGCTGGTGACCGATGCCATCAAGCTGCAGGCGTCGCAGCTGACCAATGCCCACCAGAGCTTCGACACGCCGGCTCGCCAGGATTTCCTCGACGCATTGGGTGCGCTGCTGCCCCCACCCCTGAGCCGGATCTCCTTCGGGAACTCGGGCGCCGAGGCCGTCGAGGCCGCGCTCAAGTATGCGCGCGTCGCCACCGGACGCATCGGCATCGTCGCCACCCACCGCGCCTATCACGGACGTACCTTTGGCGCCCTTTCCGCGACTGCTGACGCGAAGTATCGTGACCCGTTCGCCCCGATGCTCGAAGGCGTCCGTCACGTCCCGTTCGATGATCTCGAGGCACTGGACAAGGTGCTGGACGACTCGGTCGCGGCGGTGATCGTCGAGCCGATCCAGGGCGAGGGTGGCATCCGGGTGCCCGCCGACGGCTATCTGAGAGGGATCCGCGAACGATGCGACGCGCGCGGCATCCTTCTGATATGTGACGAGATCCAAACCGGGTTTCGGACTGGGAGCCCGTTTGCCTTCACCCGCGAGGACATCGTGCCCGACATCCTGTGCCTTTCGAAGTCGATCGCCAACGGCCTGCCAGTGGGCGTGACCGTGGCCACTGAGGCAGTCAGCGACCGAGTGCCTAAGGGCAGCCACGGGAGCACCTTTGCCGGTAATCCGTTGGTCTGCGCCGCCGGTGCCGTGACGCTCCGTGTCCTCTCCGACGAGACGTTGCATGCTCGCGCAGCCCAGGCGGGAACGCGTTTTCAAGAGCGCATTCGCGACCTCCGGTTGCCGCTGATTCGCGAGGTTCGCGGCCGGGGCATGATGCAGGCCGTCGAGCTCAAGAAGCCGGTGACCGTCGTGATCAAGGCGATGCAGGAGGCCGGCGTGCTCGTCCTGCCCGCAGGGGGAACCGTCATCCGGTTCCTGCCATCGATTCTCATCCAGGATGCCCAGCTCGACGAGGGAATCGACGTGCTTGCCGAGGCGCTTCGCCAGGCGCGCTAACCAACCAACACCCCCGCATTTGCAGGAGGCGGGGCGGTCGCCAGTCGGTAAGACTGACGGGATGCATGCAGCACCCGAAAACAGCGCGACGACGCACTTTGGATGAGCTTGCTTTCGGACCGTGAAGCGGGCGCCTTGTCGCTCTGGTTTGAGTCCGGGCCCAGTGGTGTCCTCTTCGTTGACCGCGGCGCCGCGCCGGTTTCTTGGTGGAAGGACTCAAGGAGGGAACCCCTATGACCTGGTTAACACGTTCCCCGATTACCTCGATCACGTGACAAGAGGAGAAACCATGAACCGCATGACTAGATTCGCAGCAGGAATCCTCGGCACATTTGCGCTCCTCTGCGCGGCTCCCCTTTTGGCCTCCGCAGCCCCCCCGCCCTCTCTCGGCGCGGCGGCGAATTTCGTGGTCTTGGGCGGGGCCGGGGTGACTTGCACCGCGTCCAGCGTCACCGGAAACGTGGGTTCCAAGCTCACGGTGACCCGGACCCCAACGTGCAGCATCGCTGGAGCCATTCACCAGGGGGACGCGACGGCCGTTAGCGCGTTCAACGCGTTCAACACCGCATACACGAAGTTCAACCTCCTGCCATGCGACCCTGGCAAGAACCTGACCGGGCAGGCGCTCGGCGGACAGACACTGGTCCCCGGTGTGTACTGCTTCGACACAACGGCGGACCTCACCACAGGCATCCTGACGCTCAATGGGCCGTCATCGGGGGTCTGGGTATTCAAGGTCGGGACCGGCATCACAACAGGCACCGCCCAGGTGGTCATGGCCGGCGGCGGGTCAGCCTGTAACGTCTACTGGGTACTCGGTACAACCGCGACCATTGGGACGGGCACGAAGTTCCTGGGAAATATTCTCGCGGGGTCGGCCGTCACCTTCACCGGAACAGGCTCCAGCCTGATGGGCCGTGCCTTGGCGAAGACAGCCGTAACGATGACCGGCACCACCATCTCCGCCTGCGGAACTAGTGCCGGCGGCGGCGGCGGCGGCGGCGGCGGCGGCGGCGACAAAGACAAGGACAAGGACAAGGACAAGGACAAGGATCACGAAGGTGATCATGGGCACGGCGATCATGACAATGATGGCGACCATCATGGTGGCGACCACGATGGTGGCGAGCACGATGGTGGCGACCACAATGGTGGCGATAAGTAAGTAGTTAGACGCCAGAGGCCCCTTCGGGGGCCTCTTTCATTGCCGGGATCTTCGAGCGATATCCGCGTCTTCCAGTCGAACTGATCGGGCTCCTGGAAGCGGTCATCCGGGCAAAATAGCGGCCGGTCCCCCGGCATTTGCAGGAGGCAAGGCGCCTGCCAGTCGGTAAGACTGACGGGATGCAAGCAGCACACGAGAACAGCACGACGACTGTCACGACCGATCGACCTGGGTACAGTTTGCGGGCAGAGCAGGCCGTCTGGCTGCTCGCGGGAGTGGTCGACGCACTCCTGGCCATTCGCTTCCTATTCAAGCTCCTTGGCGCTTCGACCCAGGCAAGCTTCGTCACGTTCATTTACGACCTGACCCAGGTGTTCGTCGCGCCCTTCCATGGGATCTTCAACACGGCGGCCAACGGCCATAGTGTTTTTGAACCCGAGTCCCTCGTCGCCATCGCCATCTACTCGTTGATTGGCTGGGGCCTTGCCAGCCTGGTCCGAGTCGTAACCCGAGGCGGCGCTTCCGCGTGAACCGCATCGCTAGGAGGCGCTGAGTCTCCGCAGGACTGCCTACAGATTCTCCGTTACACGGGGATGCAACAATCACGCGAAAACAGCACTACGACTGTGACGACCGATCGACCAGCGTACAGCTTGCGGGCAGAGCAGGCTGTCTGGCTGCTTACGGGAATCGTCATCGCGCTTTTGATCATCCGCCTTCTGTTCAAGCTGCTCGCCGCTTCGACCCAGGCAAGCTTCGTCACCTTCATCTACGACCTGACGCAGGTGTTCGTTGCCCCGTTTCATGGGATCTTCAACACCGCGGCCAACGGCCGTAATGTCTTTGAACCCGAGTCCCTGGTCGCCATTGCCATCTACGCGCTGATCGGCTGGGGCCTTGCCGCCCTGGTGCGGGTCGTCACCCGGGGCGGCGCGCCCGCGCGCTAAGCCACGCTCTGGCGTTGAATGGGTAGATCTCCCTCCCTTATTGGGGGAGGGAGATCCAGTCCTCAGTTCAAGACGAGCGTGACCGTGACCGTGTGCGTTTTGCCGCCGCCCGTCCCGCTGATCGTAAGGGTAAAGGTGCCGGTGGTCCCACCGCCGGTGTTCACCGTCAGCACGGAAGACGTCGTTGCCGGATTCGGGCTGAAGCCGCCCGAGGATCCGGAGGGAAGCCCCGCAACGGCAAGGTTGACTGACCCTCTGAAGCCATTGAGCGCGTTGATGGTGATTGTGTACGTTGTCGACCGGCCGTGTCTGATCGTGCGGCTGGTCGGCGAGGCACTGAGCGAGAAGTCCGAATTGACGACCAGTGTCACCGTCGTCGAATGGCTCAGGCTGCCGCTGGTTCCGGTGAGCGTCAGGGTGTAGGTACCGGCCGGCGTGTTCGACATGATGCTGACCGTCAGTGTCGATGAGGTAATCGCGGGGTTCGGGCTAAAGGTCCCCAGCGCCCCGATCAGCGGCCCACTCGCGCTCAGCGTGACCGGGCTATTGAAGCCGTTGATGGGTGTGATCGTCACGCCATAGGTCGTGCTCGTGACGCTGCCACCAACCGACGCACTCGCTGGCGTGGCGCTCAGTGAGAAGTCTGGCGCGGCATTCACCACCAGCGTGGCCGGGGCTGAATGGCTCAACGTGCCGCTCACTCCCCTGACCGTCAGGGGATAGGTACCGGTCGGCGTCGTCGTCGCGGTGGTAACGGTGAGGGTCGACGAACCCGTCGCCGGGTTAGGAGTGAACGTCCCGTTTGCCCCGCCTGGGAGACCATCAACGCTCAGGGCCACCTGGCCGCTGAAACCGCCGGCCGGCGTGATCGTGACGGTGTAGCTCGTTTGGTTTCCGACCACGACGGTCTGGCTCGCCGGCGCGACCGACATGCTGAAATCGGGCGCCGACACCGGGCCGGTGCTGATCGCGAAATTCTGCGTGGTCCATTGGGCGAGGCCGAGAAGGGCCGGCCCGGCCAACTGGTTGCTGCCCCAGACGACGCCCGCGTTGCTCGGGTCGGGCGAGGCGCCGGAGTAGTCACCCCAGCGACACGGGTTAGCCGTGCAGTTGCCCTGGAAGAGGGTCTCCTGGTCGAAGGTCGCACTCGTCCCAAGGACGACTTCACCGGCGTCCATCTGGCCCAGCGGTGTCGAACTCCCTCGGGTCTGTGCGCCGATCACGGCCAACGTCGATCCACTCCCCCGGTTGTAGAAGACCCCGGCATCATTGCCGGCAGACGACGGCGAAATCGCACCGTTGAAGACGTGGTCCGTGGCGCTGCCGATCTCGCCCTCCTGGAGCACGGTAAGCGTCGACGGTGCGAACTCATCCCAGCGGACCACGGCGCGCCCGGTTGCCCCGGCCACAGTGTGCTGGGTCCAGACCGCCTCGACGCCTCCGGCCGACGGGTCGCGGAGTTGCACCGCCTGGGTCAGGCGTCCATCGAGGCTGTCGAGCAGGTAGGTCGTGCCCGGTTGGGGCACGCTCGGCGGAACGCTGAACGTTCCGACGGTTATGTCACCATCGGCAACCAACGTCGGTCCGGGGGCGAAATGCCAGACCATGACCTTCGACTGTGGCGCGGTCGAATCGTCGTGGGCGCCGACGATGTATCCGGGCGATGATCCGTCCGCGGTGTTGGCCGGCACTGGGGTGAAGGCCAGCGAGCCATCGGCGTTGTGCAGGAGGTGCGTCGCGTCCGCGAAGTACCACGCCGACACCGGCGAGCTGCACGACGTGTCGCCGGCGAGCGGCTTGGGGATCGCCCAGATGTTGGCGGTGACGAAGGGGTAGGTCGGCACGGTGTCGCTGGACACGTTGGCGCCGATCGTGATGAAGTTGGCGTCGTGCCCTAGCTTGGGATAGTCGTTCAGGCTGCTCCCGGTGCCGACGCCGTAGCGGCACCAGCCTCCTGGCAGGCTGCTCGGGTCGGCGGTCTTCGTCCAACCGAAGAGCACGTAGTTGTTGCTTGTCTGGAAGCCGATGAGCGCATAGATCCAGCGGTTCGACTGCGGATCCCATTGGATCTGCACATCCGTCGTGGCGAGGCCGGACGGGGCGCCGACAAAGCTCGCCAGGTCAAGCGCGGCGACGCGGGCCAGCGTGCTGCGATTGAAGACCCCGACGAATTGGTTCACAAACTCCACGTAAAAGTTGGGGCCGATCGCGCCCGTGGTGTCCGGCGGGGTAACCCCGTTACCCTCGTCGGAAGCCGATAAACCGGGCTGATTGACGTTATTGAAGATCGCCGCCAACGGCTTCCGTGCCGCCGGTCCCGGTCCAACTGGAGAGGGAATCGTCGGTACGGCGTGGATCGCCGCCGCATCGGCGCGGCGCTTTGCCGCAGCGAGGGCGGCTGGATTCATCGCGCGGACGGGAACCACGCCTGCGTGAACCGGAGCCGAAGAGTTTGTCGTCCGCATCGTGGTTACCTGGGCACGCCCAACCGGATGAAGGATGGTTTTCGCCCCCAGGGCTGAAACGGAGCGGCCTGGCGCGGCACCAGCACCGACCTGAGCAAGCAGGACGACGGCGGCACCAAGGGCGAGCACGGGCGCGCGGATCAAGACGCGGCGCGCTAGGCGCGAACGTGCAAACGATAGATGGTTGGTTGACATGACTTTCCTCCCCCGAACCCCCGCTAATGCCGAAAGATGTGATCGGAATATGACGCGGACCTGAGGCGGTGTCAATAGAAAAACCAAACGAGGAGCGATATGTCGGAGCGGCCGCTACTCAACGCGAAAAATTGACCACGCAGGTTGACGTCACAAATAGAAAAGCCGCCCCACGTGGGGCGGCTTCAGACAGCGGACTCAGCCGGTCAGTCGACGACTGTCGTGCTCGAACGCGGACGGGACATGAGCCGGATGAGCGAGACGACGCCCCATCCGATCAGGGCATAGATCGCCATCGCGACCAGCGACTCCGGCTCGAGAATGGACTTGCCTTCCTGAGCGGTGTTGAAGATGCCGTGGAAGGGCGCCACCAGTGGCCAGGTCACGTCGTACATGAAGCGGACAAACGGCGCCGGATTCGCACCGAATAGCTTGAGCACCAAGCGAATCGCGATCAGGACTTCGATGAAACCGACGATCCACCAGACGGCCTGGATTACACGCGTGCTGCTGCCGCTCTCGCGGTAGACAGCCGTTCGCGAGGTCGACGAGGTCGTTACGGGCGTAACGGGCGCGACCGGCCGAACCGGCTCGCCTGTCGTCGTCTCCTGTCGGACGACTTCGCGATCGTATGAGTCGGCCATGATGATTCTCCTTTGAGCCCGCAGATGGGTACCGAGCGTGGCTCAAACGCTATAGACATGATAGCATATTATATAGCAGCGTGGGCGCTCCATTCGGCCGATCCGCGTCCAGTCCATTTGAAGGGCTAATCCGCTGCCCGGGAAGGCTGTCCGAGCTGTTGGCCTCGACTAGCGACCCGCGGAAGACTCGAGCATTTTGAGCGATCTGACTGCCATTCCCCTGATGGTCAGATCAGGATCGAGTTCAGCCGTGCGCCTGAGCGGACCAATCGCTGCTCGGTCACCGATGTCTCCAAGCAGCTCTGCCGCGTAGAGCCGACCTTGGTAGGACCCACCCTTCAAGAGCCTGATGAGGCCCGGTACGGCATCGGGGTAGAGCCGCGTTCGCATGCGGACCAGAGCCTGGGTTTGCGCCTCGGGCGAACCGTCGGCGAGATCGCGCAGTAGACCGTCGATGTCGACCGGGGCGAAGTCGGCTTCGCGGTAGAGCGCCGCCACCTTTCGCGGGTCCTCCAGAACATCGCCACGATCACCCTGCCAATAAGCTCCCGCCTGCCATCGCTTTAGCAGAGTCGCGGCCATGTCGCCTAGGTCTGAAACTCCATTACGGTTTCCGGAAGCTCGACAAAGTCGACGAATAGAATCGAGCCATTATTGCCCTGGAGCGACACGACTCGCAACGCACCACGGTCATCCTGGAACAGGGGAAACCATGCAGGGTTCCATAGCGATCGGCCGGCTCGTCTGTCCCCCTCGATTGCCTGATTCCATTTGGACAGGCCGACATCGAGCGGTAGCATCTGACCGCCCGGAAACATTTCGGCGCGGTACGGCCCCTCTACAATGTCGGCTCCGTCATGCCAGCGGAAGAGTATTTTGACGAGTTCCGGGAGCTGGTAGGGGAAATCACTGAGAAGCGCCGCAATCTTAGGGCCGGTCAGTCCTGGGCGGAGGGCTCTAGCGAGCGCTGGCGCGCGCTGGCGCAACTCGGTTTCGAGATCGACGAGAATTTGCCCGAAGGCCTCGCTGTTCAGAACCCGATCCTATCGCTGCCGCTCATAAAAAGAGCGATGTCTAAGTAAGGATGGCTCTTGTCGCTGCCTTAACAGGCCGCCAGCGTCTCCATTGAGTGGCGGTCGAGATCGGGTCGGGGCCGGAGAGACCCAGCCTCATCCCCCGTGTAGACATGTACCACATGCTGCGGTTGACGGAGGCTATATGCCCGACTCTCGCAAGAGGTCAAGCAGCCAGAGGTCGAACTGTGGTGAAACCACCTTGGGCTCTTGTTTCGCATCCTTCTCGTGGTCCCAAAAAACCACTGGGCACTCACCCTTATTCAGGGATGCAGTAGCCAGGCAGTAGTGGTTGCCAAAACCGTCATTCATTATCGGGATCAAGGCTCGCGGTATATGCGGGTGCGCGACCGTGCGTTCCATCCCCGTCATCCGTACCAGGTTGAGATATTCTGGGACGGAGCGACCCACGCCGAACAATTCCCACGATCCAACGCCTCCCCACCCGAACTCGCGGAGGAATGCCTTGTAGCTTTCGGGGAACGTGGTGCCAAGCGCAGCCTCGGCCTCCGTCATGTCGGCCTGAGTGGCGCCGCCGCCAAGCTCCTTGTCACCACGGTACCTACGCATCCGTAGGCTGGCTTCTTCGAATAGCATCTATTAGCTAGTCATCAGTTTCGTCAAAAAGGCACGGGTGGGTGGCTCGGTAGTTGCTGCCAGCTCGATGATCGATAACGTCATTGTCCAGCCCCCACGGTTCGGTCCATTTCCAGTGTGGTTGAGATGCGGCACTCCAAGCGATTTGGACCAGCTGGGGTCGGATCGCCGGTCGGGGCTGTTTTCTAGTTCCACCTCCATCCTGGCAGTGCATTCAACTCCTGCGCCTGATCAGATGGAAGGCCCTCGGCGGTATACAAGCGAATGTTCTCGACCCACAGGCCAAGGGGGAACCCGTTCTCGACGTAATCCGATGGCACTGCAGCGTGCCCTTCTCGTTCGACGAATCGTCGCAAGAATGCTAACCCTCGCTCAAAAGACTCTCGCTGAGAGGTCGGTAAGAGATCCGGGCGCAATGCGATCTGACCAGACGCTTGCGCAATCAGCCCCCGGAGTGGAACGATGCCATCATCGATCCGCGACCGGTCGACAACGTGTGCTATGAACACCGTCCACCATGGCTGTTGTCCACCAGGCTCATTGTCTAGCCCCCCCAGGTCAGAATGCCCACTTGGTTCGAGAAGCGCGATTTCTGGCGCGATGGAACCGTCTTTGAGCGGAAATGCAGGATCAACGATCACCAACAGGTAGCGGTCATCGTATGGCTTGTCATCGTCGTCCACAACTAAGAGACGGCGAACAATCTGACAGGTGCGCAGAACGCCATCGAAGTCGTTCGGAATGTTATCTCGATCACCGAGCCAAAACGACTGCGAGCTCACACTTTCAGTTCTCACTACGAGCCGATTGCGGTCGTCGGCGTGCTGGGGCATTGGGGCACGGTCCTCGGCGGATTGGCCGGGTCGCCCCATAGGGAGGATCAAGGGTTTCGATATGAGCTCCTTGCACCTGAACCACCGCCAAAGGAATCAAGTATTCCGACTATAGGAGAACGGTTTACCGATTGGTCTCGCCGTGCTCGGAATGATGCCATTCGTGTCCCTGAGCGTCCCCGAGATTAGACAGTTGCCCAACGCTTGAACGTCGGGAAGGCCGGCGACCACCCGGTACTTTGATGGACCGTAAAGCGTAGGGTCTACTGGCGTCCAGAATAGTCCGAACGGGTTTCCCCCCGGGATTGGTAGACGCGGTAAACTGGCTCTCCCGTCCGAGCTCTACTCGTGGTATCCAGCGGCGCAGGTGCCTGAAGAGGAGATGTTTGCGTGGCAGTCTCGGGCGACCCTGAAGGGGTGGGTGATGCGTTGGGCGGGGCAAGTGGAAGTTTGGGACTAGGGCTTTGACGTAACTGACCTTGATCGGACGGGATGATCGCCAGGGCCAAGCCGAGGGCAAGAAGCTTCAGGTAAATCCCATACCCAGGAGCCATTGGTCCGGCTTCCTCCACAACCCTCCCGGCCCACATCGCGTCATACCAGAATGGCTTCGGCGTCTTTGTGACCACATTAGCCGCGTACTCAACGCCACTCGCGTGGCCGCTCGGATCGGTCAGCGTGGTGGGGTTATTCGCGACGTAGCCATAGAGGTTGTATCCCGGTGTCCCGGGCCCGTTCGGCATACGGTCATCCGCCGATAGGAAGCGCCCGACGACGGGCCCGTAATAGCGTCCTCGAAGGTAGACCAGGCCGCTGCCATCTGTCTGCTCACCGCTGAATCCAAAGATGCTGGAGCTCCCGGTCTGGGAACGCACCGCGCCGAAGTCATCGTAGTCGCTGCCTCCAGCCAATGCGCCGCTGATGTTGACGAGACGCGGATTGAGCCCAGCGCATCGGCCAGCGGATAGATCGCCGTCGACGAGCCACCGACGTATCTCGATCGGCCGCCTGGAACCGTGGTGGGCAGACAACTAGGGGCCTTCTGCGGTGAGTCCACTATCCGAACCAGGATTTTGTTCGCGCCAGCGCTGACGGATCTCCTCTTCGTGTCGCCAGTCGACGCGATGTGCCCAGTGGCCCGGATCGTCGCGAAAGTCTGACTCGTGACCAACTCGGTCGGTCGCAAGCAGCCAGTCGAATTTAGGGTTGTGCTCTGTAGCTTTCAGGCGCACAACCACCCCCTCGCAGACGAGGTTGTCGCGCTTCCCATCTTGGTCGACATCGAGGTCGTACCCCCGCAAGCGAAGTCCCTCCGCAATCTTGATGCCTTGACGCTCTAGGTCCCACTTGACGCCAAGCGTACCCAGAGAGACATGCGTACGGTCCCACATGGCGTTGAAATCGACGGCTACTAGTGGTGGTTCAGACATATCCTAATCATGCTAACGGCGGGCAATCTGCAAGATTCTGCCTCTTACGACTTTGGGGAGCTTGGGTCAAGGCTGGTCAGGCAGATTACTAACCCTCACCATTTTTGACAGGACGAGCTCGCCGCCTGAGCGTCCACCAGTTCCAGGGCGATTTATTTGGACCTATTTCCGGCCGCAAGCCGGTTGGACCGCTAGCGATCCGGCAAGGCCTCTAGCATTTTGAGCGATCTGACTGCCATTCCCCTCATGGTCAGATCAGGATCGAGTTCAGCCATGCGCTCGAGCGGACCAATCGCTGCTCGGTCACCGATGTCCCCCAGCAGCTCCGCCGCGTACAGCCTGCCTTGGTAGGACCCATCCGTCAGGAGCCTAATTAGGCCCGGCACGGCATCGGGGTAGAGCCGCGTTCGCACGAGGACCAGAGCTTGGGTTTGTACTTCCGGCAAACCGTCGGCCAGATCGTGCAGTAGAGCATCGATGTCGACCGGGCCGAAGTCGCCCTCGCGGTAGAGCGTAGCCAATTTTCTCGGGTCCTCTAAAACATCGCCATGATCGCCGCGCCGGTAGGCTCCCGCCTTCCAGCCCTTCAGCAGAGCCGCCGCCATAGCTCGTAGGTCTGAAAACTCCAAGACGGTTTCGGGAGGCTCAACAAAGTCTACTAATAGAAGGGAGCCAGTATTGCCCTGGAGTGACACGACTCGCAACGCACCACGGTCATCCTGGAAGAGGGGAAGCCATGCAGCGGCCGGGTGCGTCTTTAGTGTTTCGACCGCTCCATGCTCGGCTGGAGCATGACCCCGCGTTGTCGCGCCCGCGATTTTCAGTCCGGCGATGGAGATGGCGTGGTCGACCGCCTGGCCCTACGGCCCCACCAGTCGCTCAAATATCGGACGCCGGCCGAGGTCCGGCAGGAGGCGCTTGGATCAACGCAATCCGCAGCCTGAACTGTCAACCACGGGAGGCGTCACGACGCAACGGGCCAGGAATTTACACCACTAAATCCGACTCAACTTGGATCGGTTGGCGGATGGATGACGAGCGAACTCAAAAACTCCGCGAAACTCCGACCTCGAACCACTTCCTTCACGTGTGAGGGTTTGCGGCTGATTTCAATGATGTTAGTCAGTGGCCCCGAGCCAAAAACGTAGCGCCGGCCGTCGCCACCGGACCCGAACGCAACACGGGCCTGGACCCGTTCGGTTGTCCCATTTTCGCGCTCAACTTTGGAAACGCTCCATATATCGAGCCAAGCACTTCCGACCTCACCTACGGCGCCGTCGGAGGATCTGATGAATCGCAGGTAGTCCTCGGGAAAGCGCAGATTAAAGCTACGCTGCAAGCCTTCAATCGCCTCTTTCGAGGCACCACGCCAGCTAAGCGCGAGCCCACCGGTGTTGGGTTGTAACGAATCGTCAAGCCTCGGCCGGTGTCGGAGGTTCCACCAAGTCGTGTCCGCATCCTGTGCGCCGTGGCGATCGCTCAAGTATTTCTCGTAAAGCTCCATGAAATGGAGCACTCCTTCCTCGGCCGAAACGGCTACCTTAGTTGGCCGACGCAACATCCAATGCCAATATGGCGCGGAGGCCGGCTCATCGCCGCCTACGCCTAGCCACCAGACGTCCCCGTGACTATGAAGGAAGAATGGCTCACCGTCAGGTACAGTTCCCCGAACCTGTATAGATCCCAACATCGAAGCTGTTTCGGCGTGGATGCCTTGGCTAACCAACCTGGCAAAGGCAGCCTGCCATCGCGTTAGCTCCTCGTCCACGGATCAATAGCGTAACCGTTGACTAGGGAGTCGTGGAAGGTCGAGGGAACGGCTCCACTGGATACCCTATGGCCTGCAGAAAGCCGACAAGCTGGTCATCCCTAGCAAGCAGAGGCAGGAGTTCCTTCATCGCTGATAGTGCGATTTTTGCGTCGCTAAGGCCAAGTCGTCGTGCCGGCTTCAACAGTGGTGCCAAGTCTACGAGGGGCTGCGCTTCGATATCCGTGACAGGTGCACCTTCGCGCCCCAGGTGGGTTTGCAGCCACGCGCTCAACGCGCCTGGTCCAGTTCTAACGGTCGCCTGGTTGAATGCTGTTTGCGACACCACGGGACGTCGCGTCGCTAGAGCTGCCTCTAGCTCCGGACCCTGATCTTCTTGCAATCCGGCAATGAGCGCGCTTGCGTCCACAGCTACGAAAAGTGACTGCTTGGAACGAGTACGAGCGCGAACAATGAGCTCACTCAGGGTTAGTGCGCCGCTGGTAGTCGCGACCGTAGTCTTATCCGTCAGGGGTGTTGCATTGTCTGTTGTGGTCCCCGGCGGGCCTGGGGTTGGTGGCAGCGGGGTGGGAGCTAACACCGCTTTATCTGAGGGAATCGAGGCGGCGATTCCGAGAACAAGAGCCCATAGGGCATAACGGAGAATCGTGCCGATGATGGTTCCACCCGGTCCACGGTCAGAGATGATCACACGACCCGGAACCTGGGTGATTGGCCTTTCCTCGACAAGGAGCTCGCCACTAGGGTCGGTTGCGGTAGAGGGATTACCTCCGACATAGGTGTAACTATTGAAACCCTGGGTGCCGGCTGCGCTCGGCAGGATGGGGTCAGCCGACAGAAAGCGCCCGCCGGCAGGGGTCAGGTACCGGGCGCGCAGGTAAAGGAGGCTCGAGGGGTCGGTTTGCTGGCCAGTGAACCCGAAGACGGTTGACATGCCGGTTTGCGACCGGAGCGGGCCAAAAACGTCATAGTCCGCACTGCCGGAAATTGCTCCGCTCTGGTTAGCCAGTCCGCGAACCGAGCCAAGGGCGTCGGGCAACGAATACTGCCCGGTCGATATCCCGCCGCTGTCCAACTGTTCCAGCAAGCCACCGGACTGAACGTACCCATGGCTCCCGTCATCGACCAGAAGCGGCAACGCCTCCTGCCGATCCCAAAGATAATTCGCTGCGGAAGCTGATCCAACTTTCGCGGCGGTGCGAGTCCCGTCACCATCGTAGCTATAGCTAGAAGTTGTGCCGCTCACGGTCGCGCTATTGAGGCGCCCAACCGAATCCCAGCTGAAGCTGTCGGCGCCAGCGCTTATGAGATTGCCATCGGCGTCGTAGCTGTAGGTGGTCGCGCCAACCGTCTGCAGTTGCCCTGCGGCGTTGTAGCCGTAGTTGGTGGTGACGCCGTTCACCGATTCCGTCAGGCGGTTGCCAGCCGCGTCATAGGCGTACGACACCTTGTCGCCGTTGGGATACGTGACCTGCGTCAGGCGGTTCAGGGCATCCAGGGTGTAGCTCTCGGTACCTACCGCCGAGGTCACCGACGTGCGGTTGCCCGCCGCATCGAGCGCGTAGCTGAAATCCTTGAGCGGCCCCGAAGGCCCATCGTTATTCACCGAGGTCAGCCGGTCGGCGTTGTCGTAGCCGTAGCTGGTCTTGATGCCGGCCGGGCGCGTCATCACACTGCGCCGACCATCCGGGGTATAGGTGATGCTTGTGGTCTGGTTGAACCAGTCAGTCAGACCCGCGAGTTGGTTCGCGGCATCATACGTGTAACTAACCGTTCGAGCGCCCGACAACGTCATCGACGCGCGCCGGTTCGCGGCGTCGTACGCGTAGCTGACGGTGCCCTGCGGCGCTCCAACAACTGTGACATTCGAGGCGGCGTCATACGCGAACGTCGTAGTACCCGTCGGATCGGTCATGGTCGTTCGCCGACCAAGGGCGTCATAGGCCTGGGCGATTGACCCGCCGGGGAACGAGGTTGACGTCTGGTGATCGCCGGCGTCATATCCGTAGTTGACGGTAATACCGCGACCGTTGACTTTCGTAATCAGTCGACCGGCCGCGTCGTAAGTCATTGTCGTGGCCTTGCCCGCCGGGTTCGTTTGGGTCGCCACGTTGCCCAAGGGGTCGTACGTGAAGCCGGTTGTGTCGCCCCTCGGGTTGACTATCGACGTCTTCTCTCCGGCAGCATCGAACGTGATCGTCACCTTTCCGCCCAGTGCGTCGGTAATCGTGGTCATACGACCCGCAGCGTCATACCCGAAACTCGCTGTATGGTTTAGCGGATCGGTCGACGAGATCCGTCGACCCGCGGCGTCGTACGCGTACGTCCCGGTATTACCCAGCGGGTCTTTGACGGAGGTTTCGCGGCCCAGCGCGTCGTAGCCATACGTCGTGGTCATTCCCGATGGCAGGCTGGTCGATGTCAGGTGGCCAAGCGGGTCGTAGCCGAACTGGGTCTTGCGTCCGAGCGCGTCGGTCGTGGAGACCGTCCGGCCGGCGGCATCAAATGCGTAACTTGTCGTGTGGCCTAGCGCGTCGGTGACACCGGTGCGGTTGCCAGCTGCGTCGTACCCATATGTCGTGGAGTGGCTCAGCGGATCGTTTGCTCCACTCATCCGGCCAGCTGCGTCGTAAGCCGCAGTCGAGATTTGGCCCAGCGGGTCGGTTGTCTGAACTGGACGCCCGAGCGCGTCGACGGAGTATTTCGTCGTGTTGCCGAGGGGGTCGACGCTCGTGACGGCGTGGCCGTTCGCGTCGTAGCCCGTGGCAGTGACGTGACCGAGCGGATCGGTCACCGTCGTCTGATGTCCGTCGGCATCGTAGGCATAGGTGTACACGCCTACGTTGGGCATCGTCTTCGTCGCGAGGCGGCCCGCATTGTCGTAGGCGTAGCTGGTGGTGCGACCGATCGCATCCTTTTGCGACGTGAGCTGCCCCGAGCCGTCGTAGCCATAGGTCGTCACTCCGCCCGCGGCATCGGTGACGGTGGCAAGACGGCCGTCCGCATCGTAGCTGTACCTGGTGACGCCACCTAATGGATCGGTCGATGACGTCAGCTTGCTGGTGCCATCGTATTGATACGTCGTGATCTTGCCCGCGGCATCGGTCCGTGAGGTAACTCGCCCCAGCGCGTCGTACATCTGGGACGTGGTCTGGCCTAGTGCATCCTTTGTCGACAGCAGGTTGCCGAGCGAGTCATAGACGTAACTCGTGTCGTTCAGCAGCGGGTCCTTGCTATCGATCAACCGTCCGCTACCGTCGTAGGCGTAGGTCGTAACGTTGCCCAAGGGGTCCGTCATCGAGGTCGTGTTTCCACTTCCGTCGAAGCTGTACCTCCAGGTGTGGTTCAAGGCATCGGTCCGCGACGTCCGGTTACCATTGGCGTCGTAGGCGTACGCCTCTGTCTGCCCGAGGGCGTTGGTGAAGCTGGTCAGGTTGCCGTTCGCGTCGTACCCGTAGCTTGTCCCGTTGCCCACGGGGTCGTTGAAGCTCAGTGGCGCCCCGAAGGCATCGTAGGCAAGCCGGACACTGTGCGTGAGCGGCCCAGAGAGTTGCAACAGGTTTCCATTGCTGTCGTAGCTGCCAGTCCATGTGTGGACGAGTGGATCGGTGCGGCCTAAGGGACGACCGACGGCATCGTAGGTCGCCGTGCTTGTCAGTGTTTTGGCGTCGAACACCTGGTCCTGGCGGACAATGTCACCAATGTCATCCAGGGTGTAGACGGTCGTTAACCGGCCGGCCGCGTCGGTCACGGTTTGTTGCTGGCCGGCCACATTCGAAGTCACCTGCGTCGTGTTTCCGTTGCCGTCGGTGATTGAGGTCAGGCGCCCGCCGCTGTCATAGGTCAGTGTTGTCAGTGGGCGCGTCTGGGTTGGGCCCGTCGCGCTGAGTAAATCGTGTGCGGCGTCGTAGCCGTAGGTCGTGACGTTGCCGTTCGGATCGGTCGAGGTCGCCAGGTCGCCCGTCGACGAGTAGCTGTAAGAGAGCCTCTGGCCGCTCGGCCCGGTCGCGGCCGTAATACGATTTCCGTTGGCGGCATCGCGCGTCAGAGTGATCGAGCCGCCCGACGACGAATGGACACCGGTCCCGTCCACGGTCAGCGAGTTACCGTTCCGGTCCGTTTCGGAGACCAGACCGGTGGTCCGATCGAGCAGCAGGACATGACCATCGTGAGTCGTCAGCCGGAAGCGCTGCGGGTTAAAGGGCAGCCCGATGCTGTCGTAGAGGTTCCCGTCGAAGGTATAAGTCAGCGTTCCGTTGCCGTCGGCCTGGAGTGTCGATGTGGTCCCGGGGCGCGCGGTGAAGGCCGAGCCTCCGCCGACAAAGACATTCGTGCCTCCGGTCGGAGTGAAGTCGAAAATCTCGTCGTGGCCATCGGGGAATACGACGACGACGAAATGCGGGGACGAACTCTTGAACGCTGTCAAGCAAAGGCCCACCCCGCACAGTGCGTTGTACTGGGTCCAGCCACCGGCGCCGAGCGCTCGGTTGGTGCTTGTGCGGAAGTTGACCATCTCGACTTTCCAGCCGACGCCGAAGTCGCCGACCCGTTTGTCAATGCTGTCGTAGGTCCGGCGGACCTGCATCTGGAAGCCGTTGACCGGTACGTTGAGGTCCTGGTAGGTCGTGACGTAGCGCCCGAGCTTCAAGTTGCCGAAGACGATCACGGACGTGGTCAGCGTCTGGGTTCCCCCACCGCTTGCCGTCGCCGAAATGCTGATGCCGTACGTATCGTTCGGCAAGAGCGTGGGGTCGAATGTCGCCAGCGTTGCCGGAGGCGTTCCCGTGCCGCTCGCCAGCATGACGGGCGGGGCCGGATCGAGGTCCTGGTAGGAAACGCTCCAGGAAGTGATCGTCTGGCCGGCTGGTGGCGTGATGGTCGCGCTGATCGGGACTGGCTTCGTCACCGTGGTGCCGTCGGCGGGTGAGGGCGCGGTAATAGAGGGCGGCGGCGGCCCAGGCGACCCCGGCGATGGACCCGGAGGCGTCGTCCATGAAACCACCGTCACGTTCGACACGGTGCGTGCCCCCGCAATCGTTGCCGTGACCTGCACGTTGTCTGTGCCGGCGTTGATCCCGACGTACGACAGATTGACCAGGCCGCTGGCATCGGTCGTACCGTTCACCTGGCCGCCGTTCGCCCCGAACACCGAAAGCGTCACCGGCAGGTTCTGGATCGGACGCCCCGTCGAGTCCATGGCTGCGGCGGTAAACACCTGCGTCTGACCGACGGTATCGCTCGCAGCCGAGGCGGGTGTTAGCGCGATGGTCGCTGCGGGTGGGATCGGCCCGACATCAACCGGCGAGAACGAAACCGACGTCCAGGGCAGTGACTCATTCGCGAACCCACAGTTGGCGATGTCCGACCCGCCCGTGTTGATGACCTGCGACATGTCCGGGTAGTTGCGGACAACGCCATTGAGCTTCACATGCACGATGGGGATCGTCCCGAAGATCGTGCACGAAGGCACGTTGATGTCCGATGTATCCATCGTCTGATCGGCCATCTGCGTGACGATCAGGGTCCCGCCGGCCGGAACGGTCAGGTTCGACCCCCACTGGTCGTAGTGTTTATTTCCGACATCGACAGAAACGCCATCAAGGACGACGGCGCTGGTGCCGGGGTTGTCGATGCGGACCGCGCTGTTATCCCAGCTGAACGGCCCGAGGACACCCATGAAGTTGGTATTCGGTGACCCCTGCCATGGCATCGGAGTGAACCCGCCACCCGGTCCACCGGGATGGGTCTCGGCATAGCCGGTGTAGACGGCAAGGCCCGTCGGATCGGCCGCGTAGGCGACGGCGCGCATGGTCAGTGAATCCTGGCCGCAGCAGGGTGCATAGTCGATCTCGTATGGGTAGCTGCCAGACGCCGGGAAATTCACGACCATATTGATCGGGGCGATCGGGAAGTCTTTATTCCGATCACCCATCACGGGGTAGCCCGTGAATGGCATGGCCGACGGCGGATTGTATAACTGTCCAGTCACCCGGGTTGCGCCGCCACCGATGCCGAAGATCATGGCTCCCGCAGCATGGATCTGGAAGGCGACCTTGCCGGCAGCGGCGACGTTGAACGTGCCCGTGAAGCTGGCCTGGAAGTTATACATGTCCCCGCCGGCGATACGGCCATTGCCCTGGGCGACGATCGTGCCGCTGTAGTTGCCGTTGACGTCGGTCGTGACATCGGTGAAGGGATGGCTGTAAACGCCTAACCCGGACACGTTGTTGGGCACGATCCCCGGTGGGGGATTGAAGGCGATGTTCGGGAACGTTTGGCCGAAGGCCGGCGTGTAGGTTGGATTGATCGCAATCGAGTAGCCGAAGTTAAGGTCGTAGAAGTTGCCTTGCACCGGCGACGTGGTGACCGGGCGCGTCAAGGCGACCCAGGACACAGTCGCCGTGTTCGATTGCAACGGGGGCGAGGTCGATGGCACTGTAGCCAGCACTGCGTCCGAACCAACGTTTGCCCCCGTGTACGTGAAGACCGCTATGCCGTTGGTATCAGTCGTGGCGGTGCCGGTTGTCGGGTTGACGCCCGCAACGGTGAAGCTGACGGCGCGGTTGGCAACCGGGAGACTGAAACGATTGAGCAAGGTCGCCTGCATCGCTTGGGTATTGCCAGTGAGGATCGGCCCTGCAGCCCTGGGTGAGAGGGCGAGAGTTGCGCCCACCAGCGAGTTGTTGATCGATGTGCTGAAGCTGCTCGATACCGGGCCGTATGCGTTGCCGTTGCCGTCCTGCCACGTAACCGCCGCGATGTCAATCAGGTTGCCAGGCTGCTGATTCGACGGGATCGCGTAGGTCGCCTGCGCGGTGCCGCTCGCGCCGGCGGCTAGCGTCGGCGGCACGCCGGAAACCGTTCCGGTCGCCCCACCGGGCAAAGCGTCGATGATAGCCAATTTGCTCGCCACCGCCCCGCCGCTGTTTTTCAGGGTGAGCGGGTATGTGGCCGTGCTCCCCGCGTCAGCGGTGGCGGGGCCAGCTTTCGTAATTCCGACGATTGGCAAGTGTTCAAGGGTTGCGGCGGGAGGCGCAGCTGCCGATACCGGGCCCGTTGGGCCATCCGCGCGAACGCTCGCCGTCGCGGTGAGCGTCGATACGTCGAGCGCACTCAACCGGGTGAAGTAGGCCGTATCCGTTTCCGAGGCTCCCTTGGCGGCGGGTACGGGAACCTGGTAGCTCGTCGAATAGTTGGCCGATGCTCCCGGTGCCAGGGAAGAGAACGCGGGCACAGTTGTCTTTGTGATCTGGACGGCGCTACCGGATGGCGGAGTGACCGTGACCATGACATTTCGAGCGTTGAAGAAACCCGCCCGAATCGGGTTGGGACATTCTGGCTGGTCGGTCCACCGTTCACCGGCGGGATCCCCTGGGCTATCCTCGGCATGTTCGCGGAGGCGTAGTTTTGGCGACGCCTGGATGGAGGCGAGTTGCGCGGCCGTTAGTGTCAGGCACGCCTGTCCGGACCAGGCTGCAGTCGCTCCAGACCCAATCTGAGCGCCAAGGATCGGGTCGCCCTGGGTGGGATAGGTCACGCCGGTGGCCGGCGCGCTTACAACGGTCAGCGTGATCCCAGTGGTAACCGCGGGGGTGACCACCGGAACGAACGCTGTCTGGGTGTTTTGGACCCCAACGACGGGCGTCCATTTGAGCGCGTTGGAATCCCAGTAGTCGAGCTCTTCGAAGTAGGAGCCGATGGTTGCAGTGGCGCTCCCGGTGTTCTGGGCGGTGAGGCTGCCGGTAATGCAAGCAGTGATTCCCGTGTGGGTGACGGAACCCGAATACGCCAGACGGTCGCCTGGAATCGCGGTGGTGCGGTCGACTGCGAGCGTAAGACTGAGGTTGGGGTTGACGGTGACTCCTGTAATTGTTCCGCGCAGTACAAGATGTGACGTCGAGTTAGCCCGTGCGGGCTGCGGCAACACGGCAGACAGTAAGGAGATGGCCGTGATCCCCACCAACAATTGCCGCGAGCGTCTCCGCAACGATGCTGGCACAGTGCCCGCCATGGATTGCCCCTCTAACGATCGACCCTTCCCTAGGTGTCCTACCCTTCTACGCCCCCCGCGCCAGGTGGTCAAGCAAAGGGTTGTGAAGAGGCACAGTCCCAGGCTTCGGTAAGTTGTAGGGGGAAATGCCTGAAACGGTTGTCGTCTACGGCGCCGGCGCGATCGGGAGTTTGGTAGGAGCACGACTCCACGATGCTGGCGTCGGTGTCCAGCTGATCGGACGCGAGGCTCAGGTCAACGCGATCCGCGCGAAAGGGCTTTTGGTCAAAGCGCTTGAGGGGTCGCACGTCGTCCAACTGCCTGCCACGACGACGCTGGAGGGGGCAGCCGACATCATTCTGCTCACGGTCAAGTCTCAAGATGTTCAGGACGCCTGCCGGGTCATTGCCCAGAAGAATTCGAATGCCACTGTCGTCACGATGCAGAATGGCGT
The DNA here is from genome assembly GCA_035544955.1 of Candidatus Dormiibacterota bacterium. Classification (NCBI taxonomy): domain Bacteria; kingdom Bacillati; phylum Candidatus Dormiibacterota; species Candidatus Dormiibacterota bacterium. Next base: position 1,939 of record DASZZN010000008.1, on the reverse strand, counting down.
CCGGTCGGACCGCGAGGCGGCCGACATCCTTGGACGTAGTCGGGTGGTGGGTTGCGTCCTCAATATCAGTGCGACATATCTCGAACCGGGCGTGGTCGAGCAGAACACCCGCGAGTTCTTTCAGGTGGGAGCGCCCTTTCCCGAGGCCGCCGCGCGGGTCGACCCGGTGGTGGCGCTGCTCAGCCCTGCTATGAGGGTTGAGATCGTCCCGGATATCGCCCGCGCCCGTTGGACCAAGCTGATGGCCAACTTGAACAACGCGATCATGGCGATTACCGGGTTGCCGATCGGAAAAGCGCTTCGCCATCCAGGGCTCGCCCGGCTCTCGATCGCGACGATTCGCGAAGGTGTCAGAACGGCGCAGCTTGGTGGGTTCGGTCTCGACCAGAGCCGCCGGGCCCGGACCTTTCGGCTGATGTCGACGCTTCCCATGTCCCTCAGCTACCGCATCTCCCGCAAGCGGCTCGCTGGCAATTTCCCACCCGACAGCACCTATGGCCCGTCAACCCTGCAGAGCATTCAGCGTGGTTCGAGTAGCGAGCTCGATTACCTGAACGGCGAGATCGTCACTCTCGGCAAACAGATTGGCCGCCTGACGCCATACAACACCGGATTGCTGGAGCAAGGCCGGGCGGTTTTCGCCACCGGGCGCCACCTGAGCCCAGAGGAGCTGCTACAGCACTTCAGGTTTTGACCCACCGACCCGCCGCAATAAACTAAGCCTATGCCCACTGTCCTGGACCTGTTTTCGCCTGCGGCGCGGGCCTGGTTCGCGGGCGCCTTCCCGGCGCCAACCGAAGTCCAGGAAGGCGGCTGGCGGGCTGTCGCCGCCGGGCAGCACACCCTGATGTCGGCACCCACTGGCAGTGGGAAGACGCTTGCCGCCTTCTTCTGGTGCATCGACCGGCTCGCGACGGAGCCGGTGCCGGCCGAGGCCGAGCGGTGTCGGGTGCTCTATGTGTCCCCGCTCAAGGCCCTGACGGTTGATATCGAGCGGAACCTCCAGGCCCCCCTTCGTGGCATCGGGCTGCAGGCCGAGCGCCTGGGTCTCAAGCTATCGCCGCTCAATATCGCGATCCGCACCGGCGACACGCCGCCGCGCGAGCGCCGGCAGATCGAGCGCCATCCGCCGGACATTCTCATCACCACCCCGGAGTCCCTGTTCCTCCTGCTGACGAGCGCGGCCCGTCAGATCCTGCCGAGCATCCGGTGGGTGATTGTCGACGAGATCCACTCGATGGCCGACACAAAGCGCGGGGCGCACCTCGCGCTGAGCCTGGAACGGTTGGCGGCGCTGACGAAGACCGAGCCGCAACGCATCGGGCTCTCGGCAACCCAGCGCCCGCTGTCGGAAACGGCGCGCTTCCTCGGCGGCACCAACCGCGAGGTGACCATCGTCGATGCCGGTCGCGTCAAGCCGATGGAAATCACGGTCGAGGTCCCCGTCGACGATATGGCGGACCTCGAGCGGGGAACTGAAACGTACAGTGGGCCCGCAGCCGTGATTGGGGCTGAGCAGGAAGGACCGCGCCGCAGCATCTGGCCGGCGATCCATCCCCGCATTCTCGAGTTGGTTCGCGAGCACCGCTCGACCATCATCTTCGTGAATTCCCGCCGCCTGGCGGAGCGGCTGGCCGCGGCGATCAACGAGCTGGCAGGCGAGGAACTGGTCCGTGCCCATCACGGATCGATCGCCAAGGAGCAGCGCCTCCTTGTAGAGGATGCGCTCAAGGCCGGCCGGCTACCCGGACTCGTCGCGACCTCCAGCCTCGAGCTGGGCATCGACATGGGCGCCGTCGACCTCGTGCTGCAGGTCGAGGCTCCGCCGAGCGTTGCGGCCGGCATCCAACGCGTTGGCCGCGCCGGTCATTCCGTGGGCGAGATATCGCGCGGCGTCATCATCCCGAAGTTCCGCGGCGACCTCCTCGAGTCGGCAGCG
>DASZZN010000007.1 GCA_035544955.1 Candidatus Dormiibacterota bacterium | reverse complement strand
AAGGCATCGCCGCCCACGTCCTCGAGGACCTCGGCGCGAACCTGGAGAAGGTCCGCGGCGAGATCGACCGCCTGCTCCACGAGAGCGGCCTCGACGAAGAGGCAGCCACGGCGAAGAAGCCATCGAAGACCCCGTTGCTAGACCAGTTCTGCCGCGACCTCACCGACCTGGCGGCGAAGAACACACTCGACCCGGTGATTGGCCGCGAGACCGAGATCGAACGGGTGGTGCAGATCCTGTCCCGCCGGACCAAGAACAACCCGGCACTGATCGGCGAGCCAGGAGTCGGCAAGACCGCGATCGCCGAGGGCCTGGCCCAGCAGATCGTGCTCGGCAACATCCCGGAGTCATTGCGTGGCAAGCGGGTGCTGACCCTCGATATGGGCGCGCTGGTCGCCGGCACCAAGTACCGCGGCGAGTTCGAGGAGCGCTTGAAGAAGATCCTCGATGAGATCCGCTCCAGTCGCGAAGTGGTGCTCTTCATCGATGAGCTTCACACGTTGGTTGGAGCGGGCGCGGCTGAAGGCGCGATCGATGCCGCCAACATCCTCAAGCCCGCCCTGGCGCGCGGCGAGATCCAGTGCATCGGGGCAACCACGCTGAACGAGTACCGCAAATACATCGAGAAGGACGCGGCCCTCGAGCGCCGCTTCCAGCCGGTCTTCGTCGATGAGCCGTCGCTGATCGAGACCATCTCGATCCTGCACGGCGTTAAAGCCCTCTACGAGAAACATCACCGCGTCACGGTGACAGACAAGGCGATCAAGGCGGCGGCCGAGCTCTCGGTGCGCTACGTGTCGGACCGCTCGTTGCCGGACAAAGCGATCGACCTCATGGACGAGGCGTCCGCCCGCGTCCGGATGAAGCTGACCACGACACCCCCCGATCTCAAGACGATGCAGAAGGAGATCCGCGACCTTCAGATCAAGAAGGAAGAGGCGATCGCCAACCAGGACTACGAGACCGCTGCCTCCTTCCGCGACAAGGAGAAAAAGCTCAAGGACAAGTACGTCAAGGAAGAGATGGAGTGGCGCGACAAGCTCGGCGCCACCGTCCCGGAGGTCAACGAGGAGCACATCGCCGAGATCGTTAGCTCCTGGACCGGCGTGCCCGTGTCCCGCCTCGTGGAAGAAGAGTCGACCCGGCTCCTCCGCATGGAGGATGACATCCACGCCCGCCTGATCGGCCAGGACGATGCCGTCAAGGTCATCTCCCAGGCGGTGCGCCGGGCACGCGCCGGCCTCAAGGATGCGCGTCGTCCGATCGGTTCGTTCATCTTCCTCGGGCCGACCGGCGTCGGCAAGACGGAACTAGCCCGGCAGCTGGCTCGATTCCTCTTCGATAACGAGGACGCGATCGTCCGCCTGGACATGTCGGAGTTAATGGAGCGCCACTCGACCGCGCGGCTGGTCGGTTCACCGCCCGGCTACGTCGGCTACGACGAGGGCGGCCAGCTGACCGAGGCGATCCGTCGGCGGCCCTACTCGGTCGTCCTGTTCGATGAGATCGAAAAGGCGCATCCCGAAGTCTTCAACATGCTGCTCCAGATCCTGGAGGACGGCCGGCTCGCCGACGCCAAAGGCAAGCAGGTCAACTTCGCGAACACGATCGTGATCATGACCTCGAACATCGGTGTCACCAACCTGCAGCAGGCGACGACCTCGATGGGCTTCCAGCCCTCGATGCCGAGCACCAGCCAGGAAGAGAAAGAGCACGGCAAGATGCGCGAGAAGATCATGGACGAGCTCAAGAAAACGTTCCGGCCCGAATTCTTGAACCGGGTGGATGCGGTCGTCGTCTTCAAGGCACTCTCGCCCGCCGAGATGCGGCAGATCGTCGACCTGCTGGTCATCAAGGTGGCGCAGCGCCTCGAGGAGCACGAGATGAAGCTCGAGGTGACGACCGAGGCCAAAGATTTCCTGGCCAAGGAAGGCTACGACAAGATCTACGGCGCCCGCCCGCTGCGGCGCGTGATCCAGAGGCTCATCGAAGACCCGCTCTCGGAAACGTTGCTGACCACGAAGTTCAGCGCCGGCGACTCCGTGCTGGTCGAGCTGACCGACGGTCAGATCAAGCTGACGCCGATTCAGAAGCAGCGCGAGCCGAAGGCCGAGAAGCCGGAAAAGCCCGAGAAGCCGCCGAAGGAACCTGTCGCCGGGAAAGGCAAGGGCGAAAGCTAGCCCGACCGACCTGCGCGAGCGTTTAGTCGACCGCATGAAGGCGGGAGGCCATGTTCGAACGGCGGCGGTCGAGGCTGCCTTCCGCACCGTGCCGAGGCATGACTTTCTGCCCGACGTGGGCATCGAGGACGTCTACACCGATCGGGCCTTCCCGATCAAGCACGCGGACGGGAGGCCGATCAGCTCGTCGTCGCAGCCGGCGATCATGGCGATCATGCTCGAGCAGCTGGCGCTGGCGCCGGGTTATCGTGTCCTCGAGATTGGCGCCGGGACCGGCTACAACGCGGCGCTCATCGCGGAGATCGTCGGCAAGGGCGGCCAGGTCGTCGCCATCGATATCGATGATGATCTGGTGCTCGCGGCGCGGCAGCATCTTGCCACGACCGGCTTCGATCGGGTTGAGGTGCGCTGTGCGGACGGCGGCTACGGATACCCGGAGCGAGCGCCATTCGATCGCATCATCATCACGGCCAGCGCCTGGGACATCGCGCCGGCCTGGTTCGAGCAGCTGGCTCTGGGAGGCCGGCTCGTGCTGCCCTTGAGCCTTCGCCAGGTTCAGCAGTCGGTGGCCTTCGAGCGGCACGAGCACCATCTCGAGAGCGCGTCCGTTGCCGACTGCGGCTTCATGCCCCTGCGCGGCGCCTTTGCTGGACCCGAGCGCGTCATCCCCCTGGGACCGACTCCGGGGCCATTCCTTCTCGCGGATGGTGATCGCCCGATCGATGCGGATGCCCTGACCGAGGCGTTGAGCGCCTCGCCCGTTGAGATGCCGGCCGGCCTCACGGCAACACGCCGAGAGGCATTTGGAAGCCTCAGCCTGTGGTTGGCCCTGCAAGATTCCGCCTCCTGCCTGTTGAGCATCTACGCGAACGCCTCCGACGTTGACCGAAGCGCGGTCCCGCTCCTCATTGAATGGCCCGCGGGCGACAAGAAGCAGCGGTTGACCCGGGCCTTACTCGGCGAGAAAGGACTGGTCGCGCTCTCCCGTTCACGGGACGCGTGGATCGGGGATGGGGAGACGCCGGTGCCACTCTCGATCGTGAGTCTTCGCGGCGAGTCCGAGCTCGTGGAACGAATGCGGACTTACCTGCTTGCATGGGATCGGGCCGGTCGGCCCCGAACCGACGCCCTGCGGATCTCCGCATATCCGAAAGGCCAGCGCGTTCCGGCGCCACAGGGCGCCCGGGTGCTGGAGAAGCGCTGGACGACCCTGGTGGTCGCGCGAGCCTGAACCGGTTGGCGACGTCCTTAAACGGGAGCGGTCGCCAGTTCGTTCTCGCACGCAAAGGCCCGTACGAGGGCCTGCTCGGTCGTCGTGTTGAGGATGCCCTCGACGGCGCCGATCGTATCGTTGACCCAGGCGTAGCGGGCGTCCCCCGTCCTCAGCGACAGTGAGGTCGTGAAGACCCGCGCCTTGTCTTCCGGTCGAAGCAGGGCGATGCCGTTGAACTCGAAGTAGATCTTGGCCCCATCGTCGGTAGCGATGATGCCGCGGAAGGCGGGGCAGTTGACGTTGTCCGGGCGCTTCGCCGGGACGTTGACGGATTTGAGCGTGCCGCGCAGCCGGTCACCCGTGACCGTGCCCTCCAGCATCCCCACGTACTGGCCGCCGACGCCGTAGTCGACAAAATCAGTCCAGGTGTAGTGCATCGTCATCTCGCAGATCGGAGACAGTTTCATTCCACCCTCCTCGGAAATGACCTTGTCTTGACAGGCCTGGCAGCCAGTTTATAGTCGGCTCTGAGGAGTGGTCATCCCGGCCCGCTGGCCGGGTCGAGCCCAAACGGGCTCAAAGGAGGGCGCAAATGGCAGAAGCCGGAACGAAGCTCAGCCTCGACCAGAAGATCCAGGTCGTTCGCGGTGCGTTCGACGCGTTCAACCGGGGTGATATGAAGGCCCTGAGCGATTCGTGGACCGACAACTTCGTCTGGCACGCACGCGGCAGCGTATTCGGTGGCGATTTCAAAGGGAAAGACGCGGCCATCGGGGCGATTGCCCGGTATCCGCAGGAGTTGCAGGACATCACACTCGACTTCCACGACTTCATCGCCAACGACAAGCACGTCGTCGCGCTGGTGAACAGCTCGTTCAAACGGAATGGCAAGTCGTACCAGGACCAGCTCGTCTACATCTTCCACGTCAACGACCAGGGCAAGGCGACCGAGGCCTGGCTCATCGCCGACACCGAACTGGCGAAAAACGCCGTCGAGGGCTGAACAAGGAGGTAGGTATGGCTGACGCTCGCACGAAGCTGACACCGCAACAGAAGATTGATTTGGCCCGCAAGGCCTACGAAGAGGTCAATCGTGGCAATGCGCAAGCCGGCAACTATGCGCCGGACGCCGTATGGCATAGCGTCATCTGGGGCGACATCAGGGGCGCCGACGCCATTCGAGCGACGCTGCAAAAGCAGCGTGAAGCCCTCGACGACCTCAAGCTGGAGCCGCATGCCATCCTGGCGGATGACGATCACGTCGTTGCCTTGCTCAACATGACGATGCGGTTGAAGGGCCAGACGATTCAGGAAAAGCTCGTGCAGGTCGCCCACATCAATGACCAGGGCCAGATCGTCGAACTTTGGGGTACCGGCGGCGATCCGGCGCAGTTGAAAAAACTGCTCGGCGGATAGCAAGGGGTCCACAAATAGCCCGCCGGCGGATGCCGGCGGGCCTTTGTTGCACGATCGTCACGGAGGTTCGGCTCGCTGCGCCCGATATAGGTCCATGGCCGTCTGCAAGCGATGCGGCTGCGCCATTCCCATCGGGAGCAAGACCTGCGACATGTGCGCGGTCGTCGGGTCCATCGCCCCCGTGAATCAACCGCAGGTTTGGCAGGCGCCCAAGGACGCGGCGGGTCCGGCCGAGCTGGCCTCTTCGGCCGGTAGTTGGGCGGCCAGCCCGGGCACTGCCCGGCCGCTTCTGCCCGCCGACGTTCAGAAGGCAGAGAAAGAAGTCAAAAAGGCATGGCATTGGCTGGCGTTCGTCGGCAGCATGTACATCGTTCTCGGAATGGCCACCGCCCTGGGGTACATGGATGATCTGAGTGGCCTTTTCGGATGGTGGGCCGTGGGCGTCGGCGCGTCCTTCCTGACGCTCGCCTACTTTGTGCGGCGCGGTGAGATCCTGGCCCTGGTGATCGCCATCGCCATCTACACCCTCTACACGATCGCGTTCTTTGCGGTAGGCTCATTCGCCTTTCTCCGCATCATCGTGCTGGCGTGGCTGCTCCGATCACTGCTGTCGATGTACAGCATCCGCCAACACCGGCGGGCGCAAGCGCAACAGGCCGCGGGGTCAGACCAAAAGCGGGTCGCGTAACCTAACCGCCGCCCACGATCTCCACGAGCGTGTCGGGAAGCCCGAACCAGGAGCGCAGCACCGGGCCGCTGACCTCATCGGTCTTGCTGCTTCCACGCAGGCGAACTCCCAGCACGCGCCCGGAAGGGCCCTTTTGCAGGATGTCGATCCCGACCAGCCGGCCGCCCAGGTCCTCGTCGTTATCACGCAGGATCTGCGCGGCGTCGGTGGCAGAAAACGGACCCACCTGCCATGAGGCTGCCCGGTCGAGCGGATCCGCGATGCCGCGCAGATAGGGCAGGGTGACCGCCGGCTTCAGCCCGTGGTTCCAGTGAATGAAGCCGTACTCGCTGTTCTCGGTGTGACCGCCACCCGACGCCATGTAGAGGGCGCTGAGCAGCTGGCCGCTGTAGGTGAGCACCTGGCCCTTGGTCGCATCGACCGCGTCGCTGCTCGCCTTGACCTGCTCGGTCAGTCCGCTATAGGCCTGGTCGAACTGGTTGCCCTCGAGGTCGAAGTCTCCGCCCCCCGAGATCCTGCGCATCGCATAGGTGCGCGCGGCGATCGCTTGCGCCTTGAGGGCCTCGACACCCCAGTACGGTGGCATCTCGGCGGGAACGACGCCCTTGAGGTAGTCCTCCATCGGCAGGACGTTGACCGGCAGCACCGACCCGGCGCCTTTCGGAATGAGGCGCAGCTCGCCGCTGTATCGCCACTGCTCAGCACCCGTCCGGAAATCGCCGCCCATCGTTTGCAGGATGTTCGTCCGGATCCCGGCTGCACCAGTGCTGTGGATGACGAGCGGGTGGTTGAAGGAGACCGATGCCCCACGAGTGCCGTCGGGCGACTGGAGGAAAGCCTCCGGGAGCCCACTCTGCGAGGTGTCGAATCCGAGAAGGTCTCCAGCGGCGCCCGACAGCTGCGGGGAGCCGTCGACCGTGACCGGCTCGGCGACGAATGGCATGGGGCCGAATACGCGTGGCCACGGACGAGCGAGGTCGATCGGCCCGTGCGTGAGCGCGATCCGCACCATTCCCGATGTGTCGCGGGTATCGATCCGGCTGTTCTGGTAGTAGGCGGCGAGGATCTTTGTGTAATCGTCCCCGGCAGCGGCGCGTCCGCGTGCGCCCCACTGGCTCATGCCGAGGCCATGGCCGTTGCCACGGCCTTTGAACAGGAAACCGCTGAGGTGGAAGGGAGTCGGATCTCCGATCGGCAACCGGCTGCCGCGCGTCTCGAGCTCGACGGTGAGGGTGAAGTCACCGACGGCCGTGGGCGAGAGCGTGACCAGCGTTAGGGTCACCGTTGCCGCAGGAGCGACGGCCTGACCTAGAGGACGGGCGTCGGACGCGACCGATTTGCCATCGGCACCCTTCCAGGTGAGGTGAACGAGGTCGGGCGCGGCCCACGCGCCGGTCGTGTCGTTGCGTACCTGTAGGTCCAGGCGCACGACGCCATCCATCGGTGGGTTGTGCGGAATGACCGTCCCGGTCACGAGGGTGGCCGCCGCTGCCGCGCTGGCCGGCGTCGCCGGCAGAATCCACCCGAGCAGAGCCACGAGCGCGATCAGCAGGGCAATGTGGCGGCGCGACATCTTGCTAGTATCGGAAAAATGATCGGCCGCGCCAGCTGCGCGGTGGGGCTGGCGCTGGCGCTGCTGCTGAGCTCGTGCAACCTGCCGGGCACGCCTGCGCCGTCAGCCTCCACCTCGCATGCGACTACGAGTCGCGTCTCGCATCTCCAATTGAGTGAGGCCGAAGACGCGCAGACGCTCGACCCCGCTTTGATCAACGATCCCACCTCGCTGGCAATCGGCGCCGAGCTCTTTCAAGGGCTGACTCGCCTCGACGCGACCCTCCGCCCGGTTGCGGCCCTGGCGCAGAGTTGGGAGATCGCAGATGCCGGCCGTCTCTATACCTTTCACTTGCGCGCCGCGAAATACCAATCGGGTACGACCGTCCAGGCGCAGGACGCGCTGACCGCCTGGAAGCGCGCGCTCGCGCCGGAGACCGCGAGCCCTCTGACCACGTTCTTCGCGCCGCTCGGGGCGCGCTACCCAGGAGACACGATCAGTGGCGTGCAGGTGATCGGCCAGAGAACCCTCGTGGTGCGGCTGCCGCAGCCCGACAGCTCGCTGCTGACGCGGCTCGCGTTACCGCCATTCTGGCTGGACGATCCCGGCCTCAACGGAGCCGTTTCTTCCGGAAGTGGTCCGTACCACCTTGATCAGTGGGATCGCGGCCACAGCCTTCAGCTCAGTGCGTTCGCCGACTACTGGGGCCCCCGACCGCAAGTCCGCAAGGTCGACATCGAGATCGAGCCTGACTCGACCAAACGCCTCGATCGATACACGAGCGGCGCGGTCGACATCGCCCACGGCTTCACCGGTCCGCAGCTGCTCGCGTTTGCCCGCGACCCGCAGCGCCTCGCGCAGCTGCACAAGGTCGCGAACACGCGCACCACGTACCTCGGGTTCAACACCGTCGCCGGCAGCGGCTATGGCCCTCCCGAGCGAATGGCGATGGCGCAGACGATCGACCGTGGCCGCCTCACCGATCTCGCGCTCTTCGGGTCGATGCTCGCGGCTCCGGCGACCGACCTGATTCCGCCCGGCGTGGCCGGCCATCTCGATCGGCCGCTAACGGCCTTCGACCCGATCGCCGCCCGCACGGCCCTCGACCAGGCAGGGTTCCCGGCGCAGATCGGGATCTATTTCTCGACGAATTCGACCGTCGGACGGGTCGCAAAAGACCTGCAAGATCAGATCAGCAATGCGACGGGGCGGACCGTCAATCTGCATCCGACTGGCGATTTCTTCAACCGCGCCGCGCTCGACCAGCTGCCCGTCTTCATCGATACCTGGAGCGCCGATTTCCCCTACGCGTCGGATGTGCTCGACAACCTGCTCGGCTCCAACGCCCAGTTCAACAACCTTCGGTTGAGCGATCCGCGGATCGATGCCGCCCTGGCGAAGGCGAAAGCCGCGACAACGTGGGACGACGCGCTCAAGGCGTATCAGCAGGCCGAAGCTATCGCGCTCGCCGATCACCGGCTGATTCCCCTCTACAGCGGCGTCGAGCCATACCTGGTTCGAACAGGACTGAAGGTGCCGTTCAGCGGCGGTACGCTGGCCTACCGCTGGGAGGATGTTCGCTAGGATCAGCTCCGTGAAGGATCGGAGCTCGCATCGTGCGCGGGTGCTTCGCTACGGCGAGGAGGACGGCGTCCGCGTCGACGACCAGCTCGCCGCCGAGGAGCCGATGGAAATCCGCATTGGCGGCACCCCGCTGACGGTCATGATGCGGACGCCAGGGCACGAGCGCGAGCTGGCATACGGCTTTCTTTTTGGCGAAGGCATCATCCGGAAGGCCGCCGATGTCGCCAGCATGCGGATGGTTCCAAATGGCGAACATCCGGACCTGGAGAACGTCATCGACGTCGATCTAGCTCCCGATGCGCCCGGCGTCGACCGGCGCTGGCAGCGAAATTTCCTCGCCGCGTCCAGCTGCGGACTCTGTGGGGTCAGTAGCATCGAAGCGATCCACGAGTCGGCGCCGCCGCTGCCGGACGGGGATCTTAAGATCGACCGCGACATCATTTACGGTCTCGACGCGCGGCTCCGGTCGGAGCAGGCGATCTTTGCGCGCACCGGCGGCCTGCACGCGGCAGGCCTCTTCACGGCGATGGGCGATCTGGTGGCGGTCCGGGAGGACATCGGACGGCACAACGCCGTGGACAAGATCGTCGGCCACGCGGTTGAGCGGCAGCTGCTCCCGCTCGACCACCACATCCTCATGGTCAGCGGCCGGACGTCGTTTGAGATCGTCCAGAAGGCGCTCCAGGCCCGCATCCCGGTACTGGTGGCGGTCTCAGCCCCGTCCAGCCTGGCCCGCGACCTTGCCCAGGCGTCGAATCAGACCTTGATCGGTTTTCTGCGGGGCCGCAGTCTGAACGTCTACAGCGGCCGGCAGCGTATCCAGGCGTAACGGCGCCCCGGTCCAACGAGCGCCCTTAAGTTTCACTACTTTCCGTGACGACTTGTCGGGAGGCGGGCCGTAGCGTGCCGGAGTATGAGCACAGCCAACACCGCCGGCGTTCCCGACGCGTTCTGGCGCGATCCCGTGGAGCGCGCGAAGTCCGATCCCGCCGCCTTCGGCCAGCTCTACGACCGCTATGCACCCCAGATCTACCGCTTCGTCCGGGCCCGGGTGCGCGACGACGGCCTGGCCGAAGACATTACGGCGGAGGTCTTTCTCAGCGCGCTCCGGAGCATCAAGGGCTATCAGGACCAGGGCCGTCCCTTCAGCTGCTGGCTCTATCGAATTGCGGTCAACGCTGTCGCCAGCCACTACCGCAGCAAGCGATTGCCGCTCCCGCTCGACGAGCAGCGTGACCTCGTCTCTCCGCTGCTCGATCCACTCGACGAGGTCGTTGGTCGCGAGCGCATCCAGACCGTCTGGCAGGCCGTCGACCGGCTGCCCGCGCAACAACGAGCGGCGATGATCTTGAAGTTCTCCGAAGACATGACGATGGAGGAGGTTGGTGCGGTACTGGGCAAATCGCCCGCTGCCGCCAAGCTGTTGATATACCGAGCGGTGCAACGGCTGCGTGGCGAGTTCGCGAAGGGGATCGCCAACACGATCGCCGCGTAAGCCGAACCCCGCCGGCGCGTTATATCAAGTACTGATGGTAACGCGTGTCACTCTGAGCGCAATCCTGATCCTCGGCCTGCTCGGGACGGGATGCACGGGAAATTTCGGAAGCAACCCGAAGGCGGCGATGCAAAGGCCGAGCACGCCACCTGAGATCGTCTCAACCGGCCCGACGCCCGCGGGTGAGTCGACCGGTGCGTTGCCGGGAGTCGCGACGACACCGCCTCCCCAAAGTCCGGCGCGCATCCCAATCCCGCAACAGGCGATGCCACCGTCCCCACCTCGGCCCGTTGTTCCGTTCCCGGGTCGTCCTGCTATTGCGATCTGCGGTCCCCTCGCACCCGTGCCGGCGATCGGAACGGTACTCCCTTCGGTCTGTGGGAGCGGATTTCATCCCGCTGAGCTGGTGACGCTGACGCTCATCGGGCGACTGGGCAGGATATCGTGGTCGGCGGTTGCTGGAGTTGACGGAAACTTCCGCTCGGCAGTGCCCCCAGCCTCTTGCCGGCTACTGGCGCTCTCCGTTGTCGCTCGAGGCAGCCGCGGTAGTGTCGCGAGCATGACCGCGACCGCGCGGACCTTTTGCCGGGTGCTCTAGCGAACGCCAACGAGACCGCTGGGGGAGAGCACCCGGCTCCGAGCTGGAGCCGGGTGCGTTTCGGTTACTGCCCTTCGTTACCTCCGCCTGTTTGCGCGGATGCGACAAAGGCGTTCGGCACGCCGATCCGGCCGTCGGACCAGCTGACGTAGAACGCATTGCCGTCGCTCGTATTATCGGTGTAGTCGCCAAAGTTCGGGGTGCTGAACGAACCAGTGTCATTCCACTCAGTTGCCACCGTGGTGACTTTGACGTTCTTGCCTCCTTCCTCGCCCGCGCCGATCGAGGCGGCATAAACGTCGGTGAACGCGGTGCCGCCCGCGTTGCGCCGGTCATACCAGGAGACATTCGTATTACCACTGGCATCGACGCTGACCGCCGGTAGGAAGTGAAGCGCGAACGAATGGTCATCATTGACCCGGATCTTGGCGCTGAAGCTCGCAAGCGTCGGATCCGCTGTCTTCATCACGATGTCACCGAGTGGGTGAGCGTTCCCTTCGTTCCAGACGAAGACCACTTTATTGGTGACCTTGTTATAGGCGATCCGCGGGAAGTCTTGGCCGGTACCGCGGTTGTAACCGGGGATGGTGGTCGTATCGAGTGACTTGATAGCGGCCTCGACCGTGGCGATCGGCTGAGCGGCACAAGGTACCCCGTTGAGGCACGATGCAGGGACTTTGGTGGCCATCTGATGGGTCAGCGGGTCACCATCGAAGTAGTTCGTCGACCAGTTCTGGTTCCAGGTCACGTACGAGTCGCCGGAGGGGTTGAACGCCGGGTAGGCGCCTTCCAGCTCCTCGAGGCCGCCTGCGGGGGATGGAGGCGCTGTGGCAAGGGTCATGTAGGTCGGCCCGCTCGTCCCGCCGGGAGGCCGGCAGAATGGGTGGGCGGGGTCCTCCAACGTGCACAGTGAGATCTCGACATCGCTGGGACCGCACGCATCCGCTGCGCTTCCGCCGGTACCGAAGCAGGTATAGGAGACAACGAGCTTTCCGCGCGACCGATCAATGGCGGCGAAGTCCTTGTCCAGGAACCCCTTGATGCTGATCGGGAAGTTCTGGAAGTTCCCCCCGTCGGCCACGACCACCGGATGGGGATCGAACACGATGGCGTTGCCGGACACGGTCCCTACGGACAACGAGATCTTGTAGTTGCCGCCGTTCGGGCACCGAGCGCTGAACTCTGGCAGGTACAGGCTGGTCACGTAGAAGTACGTCGTCCCGTTTGCTTTGTAGGCGACGACGCCCGGGTCCCCGAAGATCCGCTGACACGGGTCGTCGTTGGGCAGGTCTACGTCCGTAAAGCTCTTCCCGCCGTCAGACGAAAAGCCGACGCTGGTGAGTGAACCCTGTGGGTTGGTCGAGTCCGCGATGATGAACCCCGTTGCATCGTTCCATGCCGTTGCTACGTAACGGCCCAGGGCACCAATGGCCGTCTCGGACTGACCCGACGCCAGGTCCTCGTTGTAGTTCGTGGCGTCGACATTGCCGTTGAAGCTCGGTGCCTCCGAGCGTGATCCGGCATCGCGGGATTGTTCAAGCGGGGAGTTGTGGCGGTTAGACGTTGCAGCCCGATTGTTCAGGGCGGCGTCACTGCTCGTTGGTCCGCTCCCTGGACAAGTGAGGCCGCGGGCCTTATCTGAGTGCACCTGTAGCCAGGCACAGAGCGCGCTCGAATAGCCAAATCGCTGAGGCGACGACGACGGAGCCGTGCTGGCACCCGCGGCCAGCCCGACAAAAGAGAACGTTAGTCCAGCCGTAAGCACGCTCATGATTGCCCGCTTGGACACAGGCCGAAGCCAGTGCTTCATGAAGATCCCTCCCTCACGGTGACGCCGGCGCCCGCGCGCCTGTTGCCTCACGCCCCGCGAAACATCCGTAGTCTGTCACCGTCGGTGCGCGTCGTCAATGATCGGAAAAGATGTCTTTGCTAACGCCAAACTAAAAGCGACGGGGGGCTAGTCGGTGAGTTCCGGCATGACCTTCTCGACAAACGCGTCGAGCCGGCCCTTGCCCTCCGACGGCCAGTCAGCAATGAGGTAGCCGAATCCGCCCTCGCGCAATTGGGCGACGCGGCGGCGGACCTGGTCCCACGGCCCGGATAACGAGAGGGACGCCGACCGAAGGATCGCTTTCGGATCCCGCCCGGCCTGGTCCGCCAGCTGGTCGAGCAGGCGGGACTTGCGAACCATCGAATCTTCGGAGCCGAAGGCGTGCCACGCGTCAGCCTGGCGGGCGACGATGGGTAGCATCAATTGCTCACCACTTGCGCCGATCCAGATGGGCGGATGCGGTCGCTGAATCGGACGCGGGTGGTAGCTCGCCTTCCTGAGCTGGTAATGCCGGCCTGCGAAACTGGCGCGGTCCTTCGTCATCAGCAACCGGATGACCTGCACGCCTTCCTCGAGGCGCTCCGCCCGCTCCTTGATCGGCGGAAACGGAATCCCGAGCGCCTCGTGCTCGGGCTGGTGCCAGGCGGCGCCCAGGCCGAGCTCGAGTCGCCCGTTGGAGATCTGGTCTACCGTGATCGCCTCGGTCGCCAGGACCGTCGGATGGCGGTAGGTGATCCCGGTCACCAGCACCCCGAGCCGGATCCGCGAGGTGATGGCGGCGAGGCCCGCCAGGAGCGTCCAGCCCTCCAGGCACGGGCCGTTCGGATCGCCGTACAGGGGAGAGAAGTGGTCGAAGACCCAGGCACCGTCGAATCCAGCCGACTCCGCGAATTGCACTCTTTCCGCCAGCTCCGGCCACAGGAGTTGGTGCTGCGCGACGTCTAGACCAATCCGCATTTCTCTGCCACAATACACACCGGTCTGCGCCGAGGCTTAACCGAACATTCATTTGGCTTTCGCCAAAACTTCGGCTGTCGCGGCCAGAGTGCAGAGGGGATCGATTCAGGGAAGGAGGGAACATGACTCTTGGGCCCACGTTCGGACGTTCGCTTGCTCGCTTGCTGTCGGCAGCGTTGCTTCCCGCCAGCATTGCCGGATTCGTGTCGATCAGCGCAGCGGCTCCCGCTGCGGCCGCGAGTGGCTGCCAGCTCAGCTCCGCGAACGGCGCCATCAAGCATGTGATCGAAGTTCAGTTCGATAACGTCCACCTGACTCGCGACAATCCGAGCGTGCCGTCCGACCTCGAGCAGATGCCGAACCTGCTCAACTTCCTCAAGAACAACGGCATGCTGTCGTCCAATCACCACACCCCGCTGATCTCGCACACGGCGGACGACATCATTACCACCCTGACCGGTCTCTATCCCGATCGGCACGGGATGCCGGTCTCCAACAGCTACCGGGTCTTCACAGCCGACGGCAGCACGTCGGTCGGTGCGGGCTCGTTTCAGTACTGGACCGACCTGGCTTCGCCGCCCACCGACACCAAGCCGAATCTCGTGACCGCCGGCAACAAGAACACGCCAGCCCCCTGGGTACCCTACACGCGGGCTGGTTGTAACTTCGGCGGCGTTTCGACCGCCAACATCGAGCTCGAATCGGCCGCCAATGTGAAGACGGTCTTCGGCGCCGGCTCTCCGGAGGCCATCGAAGCGGGGGCGAATTCGAATCAAGCGACGGCCGACTTCATCGGGATCGCGATCCACTGCGCGCAGGGCGCGGCCGTCTGTGCAAGCTCAAGCCATGCGCAGATCGATGCTCTGCCGGATGAACCCGGTGGCTACACCGGCTTTAAGGCGCTCTTCGGTCACAAGTACGTCGCTCCGGTGATCGCGCCGCCTGGTTCCGACCTCCGCGATGCGAGCGGAAACATGACCGACCTCAACCATCAGACCATGATCAATCCCGATAGTGGCACGCCCGGCTTCCCGGGGTTCAGCGGCATCTCCGTGGCCCAGTCGCTCTCCTACGTTGCGGCGATGCAGGAGCACAACGTCCCGATCACCTACGCGTACATCTCGGACGCTCACGGTGACCACACCGGTGGCGGCGACAATGGCGCTCTCGGTCCCGGCGAAAAGATTTACGAAGACCAGCTGAAGGCATACGACCAGGCCTTCGGCAAGTTCTTCGCCAGGCTTGCCGCCGACGGCATCAACAAGAGCAACACCCTGTTCGTCTTCACCGCCGACGAGAACGACCACTACGCCGGTAGGCCGGGAAGGCCGGCCGGATGCAACGGCGTTGTGGTTCTCTGCAACTACGATCACAGCTTTGCCACACCGACGATCGGCGAGATCGGTGGCAACCTGCGCGGCCTGCTCACTGCGGAGACCGGTAACACGACGCCGTTCCAGGTGCACGCGGACACAGCGCCCGCGATCTACCTCGACAACAATCCTGCCCGTGACGCCATGGTGACCCGCCAGTTCGACCACGATCTCGCGGCTCTTGTCGATCCGCAGAATCGCAATACCGGCCATCGGACGGTCATCACGCAGCGGCTGGCGGATTCCGTCGAACTGAATCTCCTGCACATGGTGACGGTCGATCCGCAGCGCACACCGACGCTCGTGATGTTCGCCAATCCTGACTACTTCTTCTTCCGGGGTGGGCCGACCTGCGCGCCGATTTCCGCTCAAAGAAGCACGGCTTGCCTGAGCCAGAGTTCCGCCTTTGCCTGGAACCATGGTGACTTCCAACCTGAGATCGTAACGACCTGGCTCGGCATGGTCGGGCCTGGGATCAAGCACTTGGGCAGGACAGACGAAATCTGGTCGGACCACGCCGACGTCCGGCCAACGATCCTGTCGCTGATTGGCCTGAAAGACGACTATGCCGGCGACGGTCGAGTGATGGTCGAGGCGATCAATTCGCGCGCGCTGCCGAAGTCATTGCGGGCGCACAGCGAGACCCTGCGCGAGTTGGGCGAGGTCTACAAGCAGATCAATGCTCCTGTGGGTGAGCTTGGCCTGTCCACGTTGAAGCAATCGACCAAGGCGCTCGAGGGCAACGGTGCGACCTACACGCGAATCGAAAACAGCTTGATTGCCCTGACGAGCAAGCGGAACACGATCGCGGGCCAGATGATCTCCATGCTCAATGCCGCCGCCTTCGGCGGCACGGCGATCAACGAACACCAGGCGCGCCAGTTGATCCAGCAAGGCGAAGACCTGCTCGATCAGGGAAACGACCAGAACAACCAGCAGGGCGACTAACCGCTGAGGAGGGCCGGCGCGATCGCCGGCCCTCTCTGCCAGCCTCCCACTATTCTGGCGCTGAGATGAAGCCCAGGTTCTTCGCCACCGCTGCTGAGCTCCGCGCCTGGCTCGAGGACAACCACACGACCGCGACCGAGTTGTTTGTTGGGTTCTACCGGCGTGATTCGGGAAAACCGAGCATCACCTGGCAGGAGCTCGTCGACGAAGAACTCTGCTTCGGGTGGATCGACGGCGTCCGCAAGGGCATCGACGACGTTAGTTATTCGAATCGGATAACCCCTCGCAAGCCGCGCAGCACGTGGAGCGCGATCAACATCGCCCGAGCCAGGGAGTTGATCAAGCAAGGGCGTATGCGACCGGCCGGCCTCAAGGCCTTCGAGCGGCGGACCGATGAACGGTCGGCGATCTATAGCTACGAACAGCGGACGAATTCCAAACTGGATCCCGAAGCGGAGCGGACATTTCGCGCCAACAAGAAGGCGTGGGCGTTTTTCGAGAGCCAGCCGCCCTCGTACAGGAAGACCGCAATCTACTGGGTGATCAGCGCCAAGCGGGAGGAGACCCGGCAGAAACGGCTGGCGACGCTGATCTCTGACTCGCAGCATGGCCGGACCGTCGGACCGCTCAGCCGCCCGCCGCGCTCCAGTAGCTAGAACGCGACATGCAGCTGTCGCAGACCAACCCTATAGTTACTGCCGAACGTGAAGATGACATCAGCGAGCCCCGGGGTGGAAAGGCGAGCGTGAAATCCGGGCCGCGTACCATCTTCGCCTGCCAGGAGTGCGGCAACCAGTCGACGAAATGGGTGGGCCGGTGTCCGGAGTGCGGCAACTGGAACAGTTACGTCGAGGAACAGGTCCGGGGGGAACCGGCGTCGCACTCGGGCGCGCGGCGGGTCAGCGTCTCGACCGCCCAGCCCGTGCCGCTGGCGCAAGTCCGCTTTACCCAGGCCAACCGGCTCCGGCTCGCCATGCGAGAGCTCAACCAGGTGCTGGGTGGCGGCATCGTGCCCGGCTCCCTGGTGCTGGTCGGGGGCGACCCCGGCATTGGCAAGTCGACCCTGCTGCTGCAGCTCGCCAGCGAGGTGGCCGGCTCGTACGGCCCGGTGCTCTACGTGTCCGGCGAGGAATCGGTTCAGCAACTGAAGCTGCGGGCGCAGCGTCTTGGCATCGAGGGCGACCGCCTGATGGTGCTCGCCGAGAATGACCTCGACGGCATCGTTGAGCATCTTGAAAAGGCGCGCCCGATGATGGCCGTCATCGACTCGATCCAGACCGTTTTCCTGGGCGGCGTCACCTCGGCGCCCGGCAGCGTCAGCCAGGTGCGCGAGTGCGCTGGCCGGCTGATGCTGCTGGCCAAGAGCAGCCACATCCCGATCTTCCTCGTGGGCCACGTCAATAAGGAGGGCGCGATCGCCGGCCCCCGCGTGCTCGAGCACATCGTCGACACCGTGCTCTACCTCGAGGGCGAGCGGCATCACAGCTTCCGTATCTTGCGCAGCCAGAAGAACCGCTTTGGTTCGACCGATGAGATTGGTGTCTTCGAGATGCGCGACAGCGGGATGCACGAGGTCAGCGACCCCAGTCGGGCGTTCCTGCAGGACCGCTCGCTGAGCGAGGTGGGCAATGTCGTCCACGTCGCGCTCGAGGGCAGCCGGCCGCTTCTCGTCGAGCTGCAGAGCCTGACCACGCCCAGCCGGTTCGGCGCGCCGCGCCGGTCGGTCAACGGCATCGACCTCAACCGGCTCCACATGCTGATCGCGGTGCTCGAGCGGCGCGCCCACCTCGACCTCGGCGGGGACGACGTTTTCGTCAACGCCGCGGGCGGTGTACGCCTGACCGAGCCGGCCGCAGACCTGGCCGTCGCGCTGGCGATCGCATCCAACAAGCGCAACCGGCCGGCCGGGGCCGACCTGGTGGCCATCGGTGAGCTCGGCCTCAGCGGCGAGGTCCGCCGGGTGAGCCAGCTGGAGCGCCGCCTCCTGGAATCCCACCGCCTCGGCTTCAAGCGGGCCGTGATCCCGGCCGCCGCCGAGCTGCGCGATCCCGAGCTTTCCGCCATGACTCTCTACCGGGCGGACACGATCTCGGACGCGCTCGACAGCTGCTTTGGTTAGAACCTAAAGCAGCCTGGGCAGGACAGTGGGAGATGGCCGATGGACTCAGCGGCCAAAACCTCCGTGGGCGCGCAATTTTCGTGGTTTAATTAGGGGCACTATGGCGGTTCTCTTTGCGCGCTTGCGCGAGATTGCGTCGCCCATCCTGAGAAAAGGAGGTGAGTGCGATGCGCGTGGAACGCGTCTTCCGGCTGCTGGGCCTGTTGCTTGGACTTATAGCGGGCGTCGAGTACGCCTCATTCATCATCTCGGAAGCCAAAATCGACGGTTACACGCTGAGAGCGATCGTGCTGATGCTGACCGCATTGGCCGGCGCACTCTTCGGCTTCTTCGGGCTCCCGTACGTTACGACCAAGCCCTTTTTCTGGCTCGAAAATAAGCTGAACGTGACGCCGCTGCCAGATTTGGTGGCGGCAACCGTCGGACTGTTGGTTGGGCTGCTGCTGGCCGCCCTTGTCGGGCTGTTCCTGGCCAAGCTGCCCTGGTACCTCGGCTTTGTCATCTCCTTGATCGTGGCTCTGGTTTTCGGCTACTGGGGCGTGACCCTCGGCCTCAACCGACGCCACGAGATGATGGCGATCGTGTTGGGTCCGGCGCGCGCGGCCGGTGCGCTCCCCGCCCACAAGGTCGACTCCGGCGTTCTTCTCGACACCAGCGTCATCATCGACGGCCGGATCATGGACATCGCGCAAACCGGTTTTCTCCGGGACAAGATGCTGGTCCCGCACTTCGTGCTCGCCGAGCTCCAGTACATTGCCGACTCCAGTGACGCGCTCCGTCGAAACCGCGGGCGGCGTGGGCTGGAGGTGCTCAACATGCTGCAGAAGGAGCCACTGGTCGACATCGAGTTCATCGACGAAGACGTGCCCGAGGTGACCGAGGTCGACATGAAGTTGATCAAGCTGGCGACGAAGCGGAACGCCGCGATCATGACCAACGACTACAACCTCAATCGAGTGGCCCAGCTCGAGGGTGTGCGCATCCTCAACCTGAACAACCTGGCGAACGCGCTCAAGCCGGTTGTTATCCCCGGCGAGGAGATGAACGTCCAGGTGATCAAGGAAGGGAAGGAGCAGAACCAGGGCGTGGCGTACCTCGATGACGGCACCATGATCGTGGTCGAGAACGGCCGCCGCTACATGAACCAGACGATCGGGGTGATCGTGACCTCGGTGCTGCAGACCGCGGCTGGGCGCATGATCTTCGCCACCCCGGCCAGCGAGTCGACCATGGGACGGCCCAAACCATTGCGGAGAGCCTCGGGCGGCGGCGGAACCGGTCGCTGACACCACCGTCCTGACGGTCGAGCCTGGCCCGGGGTTCATCGCGCGCCTCGGCGAAGCCCTCCACGACGCCCCAGCTGCCCAACGGATCCTCATCGACACGCATCCCACGCCCCAGACGGACCTTAGCCACGCTCCCCCGCTTGCCGGGCCCGTCGGCCCACGCGAGCGGCGCTTTAGTGCCAGGCGAGCGTTTGAGACGTTCGGGGAGGGCAGGGTGGGGGTTTATACCATCCCGATGAGTGATACCGTCAAAGATGTTGTCGACGGGATGGTGCGCCGAACCGTGCCTCGGGAAACGCTCGTCCAGGTGATCGGCCCCTGGGTCTTCGATCGAGAGGCGCTCGTCGATGCGATGACCCGCATGGCAGGGGCCGAGACGTCGATTACCGACATGATGGGGTTGTGTGAAGCCGCCCATGTCCGTGTGCGTGTGTTGCCCGCGCCATGACGGCCGCCGCCATCGTCGTGGCTGGAGGGCAAGGGACGCGAATGGGGGCTCGCGTCAACAAGGTGTTCATGGAAGTCGACGGGCGATCGATCCTCGAGCACTCGCTTGGGCTTTTCGAGTCCATCGCGCTTGTTGGGCAAGTCGTACTGGTCGCTCGGGAGGCGGATCTCCCCCGATGCGAGTCGCTTCGCGCCCGCTTTACGAAGCTCACCGCGGTGGTGGCGGGTGGCGACCAGCGCCATCGTTCCGAATTTGCCGGCCTTCGCTCGCTCGCGGCGCGTATCGACGCCGGCGAAGTCGACACCGTGCTCGTCCATGACGCCGTCCGACCCTTTGCCAGCCCTGCCCTGGTTGAGCGGCTGATTGCCGGCGTCGCCCATACAGTCGGATGCATCCCGGGACTTCCGGTGGGGCGAGCCACCGCGCTGGTGGCCGATGGATGGATCGCTGGATACCCGCCTAACCTGTGGACAGTGCAGACGCCACAGGCTTTCCAGGCAACCTGGCTGCTTGAGGCCCACAACAAGGCCGCTCGTCAGGGATTCATCGGCACGGACACCGCCTCGGTTGTCGAATGGGCCGGTGGCGACGTGTCCGTCCTCGAAGGCGAACCGGACAACATCAAGATAACGACGCCCGAGGATCTCGCGCGTGCCGGCGCGATCGCCGCCCGCCGGCGGCCTCGTGGATCGTTTGCCTCCGACGGATGAAACCATCGCGGGCGCAAAGGCGTTAGGAGCTTTGTGCGCCGGATCATCCCGTTCGTCGTCGTTCTCCTGAGTGGCTGCCAGGCAACGGCTGGAGCCCCGCCTGCTGCTACAGGGCAATCTCCAACACCGCCCGCTTCCCCATCCGCCTCCGCCACGCCGGGCGTCGCGCCGCTGATGGTCGTCATGAGCCAGAGTAACCCGGCCCATTACACCGTCAGTCTGATTGGCGTTGACGGGCGCACGGTCGCCCAGGCGACGGCGGCCAATGGCGATCAGAAGCCTGTGCCATTCCCCGGCTCCGCCGCCGGCGGCTCGCCTTCGGGTATGGCCGCTCCTACAACCCAGTTCATTGCCTATCCGCGCCAGTCGGCGCTGCCCAACGCGGGTGTTTGCTGCGATGCATTCCTACCGACTGTCAGCACCTCGAACGCGCGGGTCTATTTTCCGGATGGGCCGACCGCCGTGCGCTACCTGGGACGGGACGGATCGACGGGTCTAGCTACCTCTATGCCAAGCCCCACGGCCAAAACGCGCGCGGTGTTTTCGGTCAGCCCCGATGACCAGCGGATCGCGATCGGTGTCTTCGATTGGTCGAATGTCGGGCCGATGATCTCAACGGTGACCGTTCAGGACCTGCGGGATGGCGGCCATCCGGTTGAGGTCGAGCGTACGGCGAGCCTTTACGGATGGCCAGTCGGCTGGCACAGCGGCAACCTCGTGGTGGCGCGAATGCCCGCCTTCGCTGGTGCGCCGAATCCGAACGCGGCGACTGCGTATTCACTCGTCAATTCCTCGGGCGGTGAGAACCTCGGCTATCTCGGTGGGATGACCTGTCCGGTGGTGGGGCCCCTGTCTCGGGCCGGCACGGCCTGTGTCGCCGCGCGCTGCCATTGCATCATGGCCGCCGACTGGTCCAGCGTGCAGAACCCGACCTACACCTACGCCGACGCGAGCGAGATGAACTGGGCGGCCCTCTCGCCCAGCGGCCACGCTGTGATCTTCAGTGAGATCTATGGACCGAGAACCGGCGCTGGGATCTGGCGCGACGGATCGGTCACCATTAAGTCAACCTACAGCAGCGGCCCGAGCCAGTGGCTCGACGAGACGCATGCGGCGTTTTCCTGCCAGGGTGGGGGTTGCTACACCATCGAAGATCTTGTCAGAGGGACGACGGAGCAGGTCAGGCTGCCCGGAGAAATCGCGGCCGTTCTACCGGGCGGTCTCTGATCCTGCCGGCGGCGTGCCGACGCGGCTGCTGATGTGCAGTAACGTCAGCGCGGCGGCCATCACCAGAAGGAGCGGACCCAGCGATAGGAGGCCGGCGGACTGAAGCACGAGGCCGGTCAGCGCCGGAAGGCCGCCCCCGCCCAGCGTACCGGCCGCCAGCTCATAGCCGACCGCGTGGGACGTCATCGCGGCTCCGACCCGGCTCGGCGTGATCGAGAGGAGCAGGGGAAAGATCACGGAGACCGCGGCCCCCAGGATTGGTAGGGCGATCAATGCCGACACCAGCGGCGGCGCAAGCCAGAAGACGAGTGCCGCCAGGGTCGCTACCCCCACGCTGATGTCCAGCAAGCGCATCGGAGCCGCGCGATTGCCGAGCAGGCCGAGCGCAACTCGTCCCCCAGCCAGACCAGCCCAGAACAAGGCGGCACCCAGGCTCGCCAGGCCGGCGGAAAGCGACCGCCCGGCGGTCAGCTGCGTGTAGGACCAATCCCCCGCGGTTCCCTCGAGCCCGGCACCCAGGACGAAGAGGCCGATAAGGAGCATGAGCACCCTGCGGCGGCTCGATTGCTGCACGACGGCGTCCTGCGATGGTCGATTCAGCTCGGGCGCGGAATCGATCCAGTCGTCAGAGCGGTAGGCGACGAGAACACCAACGGCGAAGAACGCCACCGCAATTGCCGTGAAGGACGCTCGCCAGGACCCGGTCAAACCAACCGAGGCCACGACGACCACTGGGCCGAGGGCGGCGCCCACGGCCCAGGAGGCGTGCAGCCACCCCATGTAGCGCACGCCCCGGTTGAGGGAGGTGTGAGCATTGGCGGCCGCGTCGATGAAACCGGAGCCGGCGCCAGACAACAGACTGACCAGCGGGACCATCCACCATCCGGTCGCCAGCGACAGGCCGAGCAAGCCAATGGCGGCCAGCCCACACCCCGCGATCAGCAAGGCCCGCGTTCCAGCACGGGTGCCAAGCGGCCCGCTGACGGCGCTGGCCACGAAGTATGCCGCCGTAAAAGCGGCGAGCAATAGACCAAGGCCTGCCAGTGGGGCGTGCAGCGAGTCGCGCATGTACGGCCAGGCGACACCCAGCGCCCCGGCAGGAAGGCCTAAGGTCACGAACAGCACGAGGGGCGTCCCGGCGCTGATCCAGGCGACACGGCCGGAGGCACGAGACGATTTCGGCGCGATCACTCGCCGAATGGTAGAACGAGAGGCGGCATCGTGGATCAGATTGACCGGATGAAAGAGGCGACCCGCTGGATGTGGGCGCTCGGCGATTATCGCGAGGTGGCTCCCTACCTGCAGCCACATGCCGAGGAACTGGCCGCTGCGGCCGATATCCGGCCGGGAATGGAGGTTGCCGACGTCGCGGCCGGCAACGGCAACTTCGCGATCGCCGCCGCCCGACGGGGCGCTCGGGTCATCGCCTCGGACCTAACACCGAAGATGATCGACCTCGGTCGTGCTCGCACCGAGACCGATGGTCTGACGATCGAATGGCAGGCTGCCGATGCCGAACAGCTTCCTTTTGCCAGCGATCGCTTCAATGTGGCCGCCTCGGTCTTCGGGGCGATGTTCGCGCCCCGGCCGGAGCGCGTGGCGGCCGAGCTGTTCCGCGTTGTGAAACCCGGCGGCCTGGTGGCGATGGCCAACTACTCGAAGGCCGGATTCCTGGGCAGCTTTACCGATCTGCTCACGCGATTCTCGCTCGCGCCCCCGGGCGGGCTCGATGTTCCGTCGCCATTTGCCTGGGGCGACGAGGCAGAGGTCCGTCGCCGCTTCGATGGCAAGGCCTCGTCGCTGCGCGTCGAGCGGAAGACGGTCAGGTTTTCGTTTTCCTCGCCGGAAGACGGGTTCGACTTCTGGGAGCGCACCAACCCGCCGCTGATCGCCCTCCGGACGATGCTGTCGCCCGAGCGCTATCAGGAGCTCCGGGTCGAGGGCGCAGGCTTGATGCGCGCGCTCAATGCGGCGACGGACGGCAGCCTGGTCCTCGACTCCGAATACCTGTCGATCATCGCGCGCAAGGCGGGCTCCTGAATCAGGCGGCGGGTTCGGCGGCCACCTCGCTGATGCGGGTACGGCGCCCAACCGTCGCCAACCACCGCGGCGCCCACCAGTTGAGCGGTCCCAACAATCGCATGATGGCCGGCACCATCAGCGCGCGCACCACGGTGGCGTCGACCGCGATCGCAATGGCGATGCCGATGCCGATCGACTTGATCAGGACCACGTCGGCAAGGCCAAACGCGAGAAACACCGCGATCATGATCGCGGCCGCGCCCGTGATCAGGCGGCCGCTCCGCTCGAGTCCCTCCGCGACGGCGCGCGTGTTGTCGCCGGTCGCCCGCCAACGCTCCTGGATGCGGGCGATCAGCAGCACCTCGTAATCCATCGAAAGGCCGAACACCAGGGCGAACAAGATCACCGGCACGCTCGGGTCGATCGATTGTGCCGTGAAGTTGAGCAGGTTGCTGAGGTGACCTTGCTGGAAGATCCATACCATCGCCCCGAACGAGGCCGAGATGGACAGCAGGTTCGTGACCACCGCCTTGAGGGGGAGGAAGACCGAACGGGTCATCAAGAACAGGACGATGTACGTCACCAGCAGGACGAAGCCGAGCGCGTATGGCATTTTCGCGGTGATGAACGCGATCACGTCCAGATCGCTCGCCGTTTGGCCGGCCACCAGCAGCTGGCCGCCCGCCGGCAGGGAGTTGGCGCGGATGGTCGTGACGAGGTGGCGAGCGCTGTCGCTCGACGGGTCAAGATTCGAGATCGCCGTCAGGAGCGCGATGTGTGAGCCGAACTGTGGCTCATCGACCCGTAGCACACCGGGCAGCGCGCCCAGTTGCTGCGTCAACGCGGTGACCGCGGCCGCCGACGTCCCGTTCTGCGGATCGGCGTTCGGGAAATAGGCCACGAC
The DNA here is from genome assembly GCA_035544955.1 of Candidatus Dormiibacterota bacterium. Taxonomy (NCBI): domain Bacteria; kingdom Bacillati; phylum Candidatus Dormiibacterota; species Candidatus Dormiibacterota bacterium. The sequence continues at coordinate 116,999 of DASZZN010000007.1, read as the reverse complement.
CGGAATCTCCGTGTTGCCGTAGCCCGCGAAGTCGGCCACCAGTTTGTCGTAGCCCTGCCTCGCCTCGTTATGGGGCGGTAGACCGTCGACGCCGATGCCGGCCAGGCGAAGCTGCAGGAAGGGCGTCCCAACCGTGAGCAGCACGGCGAAGCATGGCACGAGAACGATAAGGGGCCGGCGCATGACTCGGGTAGCGGTGCCGTACCAGAATCGGCGGCCGCCACTCTGCCGCTGCCAGGGCAAACGAAAGCGGTTGACGCCGTTGCCCATCACGGCCAGCAAGGCCGGGAGCAGTGTCAGGCCGTAGAGGACGGCAAGCGCGACGACGAGCGCGCCGGCCAGCCCCATCGAGCTGAGGAAGGTCCCTCTGAAGAAGAGGAGCGAGGACAGCCCGATGGCGACCGTGAGCCCGGAGAAGGTGATGGCACGACCTGCGGTGGCCATCGTCGTGGCCAGCGCCGCTTCTCGCGACGCGCCGCTTTGCAGCTCCTCACGGAACCGCGAGACGAACATCAGCGAGTAGTCGATCGAGACACCCAACCCGATCAGTGTCACGATGTTGAAGGCGTACTGCGAAACGTAGGTGTAATTCGAGAGGAGCAGGGTTCCCACGACACCACCGAGGATGGTCAGCACCCCGACGCCGATTGGCAATAACGCGGCGAGCGCGCTGCGGAAGATCAAGACGAGCAGGATGAGGGCGAGCGGCAATGAGACGAATTCGGCACGCTGAAGGTCGGCCTCGAGCGTCGTGTTGAACGCGTTGTTCAGCGGCACATTCCCGGTGAGGAGCACCGTCAGCGCTCCCGGGTGGACCATGGCGCGCAGCTGTGGCAGGTAGGTGCTGGCCACTTTGCTCTTATCCCTGAGGTTGACGATGGCGACCGCCTCATGCTGATCTTTTGAAACGAGCCCGGCAGTCGACCCGCCGTAGGGAGTCACCACCGAGACGACCCGTGGGTCGAGCCGCAGGGGAGCAACCGCCTGCTCGAGCGCCGTCTGGTAGCTCGGATTCATCACCGTCAGGTCATGGTTGCTGAAGAGGAGCAGGAAGGAACTGCCGGTGCCGGAGGCGTGCGGTAGCTGAGCGCTGACGAGGCTCGCGGCACGGTCTGATTCGAGCGGACTCGCGGGCTGCGGGCCGTCGACGTTACCCTTCGTGCCGAGGCCAACGACCGAGAGGGCGAGCACGATGACGGAAAGGGCCAGGAATGGCCAACGGAAACGGTACACGACATGCGCCCAGCGCTCGAACATTGTTCATCCTCCTATTCGCCGGCGGGTTACCGGCTCTGGGGCAAGTCTGGGGACCGCCGATGGCGGGCCGACGCCAGATCCGCCGCGATTCTGCGTCGAAACCGCGGCGCTAGGGAATGAAGCGGTAGCCGAGGCCCCAGACGGTGACGATCTTTTCGCCGACGTCGCCCAGCTTGCCGCGCAACCGGCGGATGTGATTGTCGACCGCCCGGTCGAATCCGTCGTAGTCACCGCCCCAGATGCGCTCGATCAAGAACTCGCGGTTGAAGGCACGGCCGGGATTCGCCGCGAACAGCAGCAGGAGCTCGAACTCCTTTGGCGTCAGGGCGAGCTCGGTCTCACTGATGCTGGCGCGGTGGGAGGTGGGATCGACGCGCAGGGCGCCGTGGACAATGACCTCCTCGCCGGTGGCGGCGGTCTGACCCCGCCTCGCCTCCAACTCCACCCGGCGCAGCGCGGCTCGGGTGCGCGCCAGCAGTTCCCGCATGCTGAAGGGCTTGACCAGGTAGTCGTCGGCCCCGACCTCCAGGCCGAGCACGCGGTCGACTTCCTCCGAGCGGGCGGTCAGCATGATGATCGGCATCAGGTATCGCTTCCTGAGCTCTCGGCAGACGCTGAGCCCATCGAGGCCGGGGAGCATCCAATCCAGGATCAGGAGCTGGGGCGCCTCCTCCGCAACCAAGCGGAGCGCGGTCGGCCCATCACGGGCCTGTCGCACCACGTGGCCCTCCGCCTCGAGCTCGGTGCGGAGCAGGTCGTTGAGGGCCGCCTCGTCTTCGACGATCACGATGGATGCCACGGCTCAGGTGCCCTCAGGTTGCAGCCGGATCCGAAACACGCTGCCGTGCCCCGGGGTGCTGTCGGCACTGATCGTCGCACCCATTGCGGTAATCAGGTCGCGGACGATGGCCAGCCCCAGCCCGGAACCTCCCGAATCGCGTGCGCGGGATTCGTCCGTACGGTAGAAGCGATCGAACACACGTAGTAGGTCCTTGGCGTCGATGCCGATGCCCGTGTCCGCAACGGAGATCATGACGCGGTCACCGTCGAGTTGCGTATCGACGGAGATCAGGCCGCCGTCGGGCGTGTTGTTGACCGCGTTCCTCACCAGGTTTCCCAGGACCTGGGCGAGACGGTCCGGATCGGCCAGGGCGCGCGGCAGCTCCGACGCGCTCGCGTGGGCAAGGCTGAGGTTGCGTTCGCGCCGGGCCAGCGGCGCCAGAGCGGCACAGACGCGATCGACCACCTCCGTTACGTCGGTGGGCCGTACATCGAGGTGCAGCTCGTCGGCGTCGGCGCGTGCCAGGATGAGGAGGTCGTCGACCAAGGAACTGAGGCGCTCCGTCTCGTTGCCGACCACCGTCAAATACTGACGCGTTTCCGCGTCCATCTGCCGGTCCGGCTTGAGCAACGACTCGACATGCGCGCTGATGCTCGCCACCGGGGTACGCAGCTCGTGCGATGCGTTGACGATCATTTCGCGGCGGCTCTGATCGGCCCGCTCGGCCCGACCACGCTGGGAATCGGCCTCGGCTTGGGCGGCGGCCAATTGCAGGCGGCTCTCGTCGACGCCCAACATCATTTCCGCGAAGCGTGCCCAGAGCCAACCGATCCCGTTGAGGCCCGCGATCGAGGCGACGAGCAGCAAGATCCCAACCGCTCCGATCAGAAGGGTGGCGAGGAAAAAGGCGCCGAAGGGATGGCCGTCCGGGGTGAGCGTACTGACGCCGATGTTGATGCTGACGTTGCGCGCCATCGTTGGGTCGGCGAGCGAGACGAGATAGCCTACCGGCACGGCGGCCATCGCCAGGGACGCCGACAGGAGGGCGACCGTGAGGGCAAAGGCGATCACGCTGAAGGGGAACTCGATCAGCAGATAGGCGAGGCTCTTCCAGGTCACCGGCTCTCGCAGAGTTTTCAGCAGGCGGGGCCAAAGTGCCAGCGGCTTGGGCTCGGGGACCGATAGCGGCCGAATCTTGGCTCCCAGCAGACGAATTGCCAGTTCGCGCTCGAACTGCGCGGCCAGCAGCCAACCGAGCATCGTCACCGCCAGGATGGCGAGGCCGACCCCGATCACCGCGAGGCCCAGCCCGACGGAGATTCCGGTCACGATCAGCACGAAATAGGTCAGCGCCAGCGGAAAGGCCAGCAGCAGGTAGACGATCCGGAGATACGTCTGGCGATCGCGCAGCAGGCTGAGCGCGGCCTCGGTCATGATGGGCAGCTTAGGCCGGACCTGTCGCGACTTTATGTCGAATTGACGTGTTCGCGGCGAACGTATACTTCAACCCACCTATCCGCCACTACGAAAAAGGGGTGAGCTGTGCAGGTACAGGCCATCATCCCGGCAGCTGGGGCCGGGCTTCACCAGGGGGAGTCCAGTGCAAGGGTGCTGATGCCGGTTGGAGGCCGGTCCTTGATTCGCCGCACGCTCGAAGCGTTCGACCGATGCCCGGAGATCACCGGCATCACGCTCTTGATCTCACAGCGCAACCTGCTCGAGGTGACGCGCGAACTCGAGAGCGACGGCTGGCGCAAGGCAATCGACATCCGCCTTGGCGGTGAGCGCCGGCAGGACTCAGTTCGCATCGGCCTGTTGAGCCTGAAGCAGGATCCCCCGGATTTCGTGATCGTCCACGATGGCGCCCGTCCCCTGGTCAGCGATGAGCTGATCCACGCCGGTCTCGAGGCCGCCCGGCAGCATGGGGCGGCAACCGCGGCCATCCCCGTCCATCACACTTACAAGCACGTCGACAGCGCCGGCTTCGTCCATGGGACCGTTGAGCGCTCCGACCTGGTGCAGGTCCAGACGCCACAGGTCTTCCGCTACGACTGGCTCCTGGAGGCGCACGAGAAGGCGGTGCGCGAGCGGATCGTCGTCGAGGACGACGCGGAATTGATCGAGAAGCTGGGTAAGCTCGTCAAGGTTTTCTCGGGCTCGTCTCGTAACCTCAAGGTCACGACCCGGGAGGATGCGCTGATGGTGGAGGCGCTGCTGGCCACCGACCCCTTGTGCGTGTAGGGACCGGCTTCGACCTGCACCGGCTGGTGGTGGGTCGCAAGTTGGTGCTTGGCGGTGTCGAGCTTCCGTGGGATATGGGATTGACCGGCCACAGCGACGCCGATGTCATCTGCCACGCGCTGATCGATGCCCTCTGCGGGGCCGCAGGCATCGGAGATATTGGCACCCTCTTTCCCGACGACGACCCGAAATACAAGGATGCGCGCAGCCTGGACTTGCTGCGCGAGGTGGCGGATCACTGCCGGCGTGCCAAATGGCAGGTGGAGAACGTCGACGTCACGCTGCTCGCCCAGGTCCCCCGGCTCACGCCATACCGTGAGGCCATCCGGAACAACCTCGCGGGTGTGCTCGGCATCGACCCGGCGGCGGTCGGCCTCAAGGCGACCACGACCGATCACGTCGGGCCCATCGGCAAGGGCGAGGCCCTCGCCGCCCAGGCGGTGGCGCTGCTTCGAGAGATTCCATGACGCCGCTGCGCCTGCACAACACGATGAGCGGCCAGGTGGAAGAGTTCGTCTCGATCGAGCCAGGCCACGTCCGGATGTATACCTGCGGCCCGACTGTCCACGACTACTCACACATCGGCAACTTCCGCACCTTTCTCTTCGAGGACCTGCTGCGCCGCGTGTTCCTGCAACAGGGGTACCGGGTCACCCAGGTGATGAACCTGACCGATGTCGAGGACCGCATCATCAAGAAGTCCGCGGAGCGCGGCCAGACGATCGACGATTTCACTGAGCAGTACATCGAGGCCTTTTTCGAGGACCTCGACACGCTGCGGATCCGGCGGGCCGAGCACTACCCGCGCGCGACGCAGCACATTTTCGAGATGGTGTCGCTGATCGAACGCCTCACCGAGAACGGCCACACGTATGTCGCCGACGGGTCGACGTACTTTCGGATTTCGACCTTTCCTCGCTACGGCGCCCTGGCCCACCTCGATGTCAGTGGCCTCAAGGCGGGTGCGCGGGTCGATGTCGATGAATACGGCAAGGACGATCCCAGGGACTTCGCCCTCTGGAAGGCGCGCAAGCCCGGGGAGCAATCCTGGGAAACGCCGCTGGGCGCGGGACGGCCCGGCTGGCACATCGAATGCTCCGCGATGAGCATGCAGTACCTGGGGGAGTCGCTCGACATTCACGCCGGCGGGATCGACCTGATCTTTCCCCACCACGAGGACGAGATCGCGCAGAGCGAGGGCGCCACCGGAAAGCCGTTTGTACGCTACTGGCTGCACGCGCAACACCTGCAGGACTCGACCGGCGAAAAGATGTCGAAACGCCTCAAGAACTTTTCCACGGTTCGCGATCTGCTAGCCGAGGGATATGCGCCACGCGCCATCCGATATGCACTACTGACGGGAGCCCACTATCGGAGCCCGCTGGCCTTTTCGCCCGAGCTGCTCAAGGCGGCGGACAGTTCAGTCAAGCGCCTGGATGAGTTCGCCGTGCGGCTTGGGAGCGTGGCGGAGGCGGAACCGACTGGCGAGATTCGAAGCCGCTGGGATGAGGCTCTCATCGACGACCTCAATCTGCCGGCGGCCGTCGGCCATCTCTTCGAATTCATCAAGGCCTTCAACCCACGGCTCGAGTCGGGAAAGGCGACGTCGGAGGAGCGCGCCGGCGCGATGGCGCTACTCCGCCATGCGAACGGCATCCTCGATGTCATCGACTTCCCCGAGGCCGTCGATGCTGACGTCGACAAGCTAATCGCCGAGCGGCGGATAGCCAGGGAGCGGCGCGACTTTGCCCGCTCGGACGAGATCCGCAAACAGCTGCTTGCGATGGGAATCCAGCTGGACGACACCAAGGACGGCACCCGCTGGAAACGGATCCGGTAGTCCATGCCTCGGCCGCCTGACATCATTTACGGCCGCAATCCGGTGCTCGAGGCATTCCGCGCCGGGCGGCCGGTAAAGCGGCTGCTGCTGGCCGACGGCCTTCGGGAGGAACCGAGGCTGAAGGAGCTACGGCAACTTGCCGCGGGCCGCCACGTGACGATCGAGCCCGCCGACCGCCGAAAGTTGGACGACATCGCGCACTCGGAGGCCCACCAGGGCGTGGTCGCCTATGTCGGTCCGCGAAAGTACTGGGAGCTCGAACCGATGGCTCGCGAAGCGCTGGCCGAACGCCCCGACGCGGTGCTGCTGATGCTCGACAGCCTGCAGGATCCGCAGAACCTGGGCACGATCAGCCGCACGGCGGAGGCGACCGGCGTGGGCGGGATCGTGACCTCGCACAACCGGTCCCCGGAAGTGACGCCATCGGTAGTGAAGGCATCAGCCGGGGCCGCCGAGCACCTGCGCTATGCCCGCGTCGCGAACCTTGCGCAGGCGACCGAGACCCTCAAAGCTCTCGGCTTCTGGATCGTTGGCCTCAGCGGCGACGCGCCCACGCTCTACACGGAGTTCGACTACCGGCGCCCACTGGTGCTCGTGATCGGCGCCGAAGGGGAGGGGCTGCATGATTTGCTGCGCAAAAAGGCCGATGCCCTCGTCCGCCTACCAATGCTCGGCAAAGTCAGCTCGCTCAACGCCGCGGTCGCCGGCTCGATCCTGCTGTACGAGGTGCTTCGCCAGCGAGGCCGATAATTCGGCTCGTGGCCGGCCAGAGCGCCCAGGCGCACGCGGCAGACAGCCAGGCGATCCCCAAAAGGATGGCCGCACCCAGGAACTGACCGCTTACGACGTCGGCGAAGCTGACCACGAGCAGGACCACCGCCTCCGCGGCGATGACGACGCTCTTTAGATCGCTCACGGGCGCGCCCCAGGCAGGTTCGTACCGCCGGTTCGCGCCCGATGCTCGTTGAGGGCGGCTTCATATTCCTCGAGGGACTTGAACTCTTCGGCCTCGAGCAGCACCCGCTTGGTGGCCGTTTCCCAGTCACGCGGGAGCGTCTTGAACATCGGCAGGCCGCGCTTCCGTCGGTAGAGGATGAACAGCACGACGGCGGCCAGCACCCACAGCGGGCCGATGATGCGCGCGTAGTGGTGGGTCAGGAGCACCATGACGAGGAAGAAGAGGACGCCGAGGAAGCCGAGCACACCGAGGACGGGAAACCAGACCGGGTTCCCGCGATAGGTGATCCGGATGTTGAGTGGCATCTTGTACGGTCGCGGGGTGAACGGATCCTTGAGGCGCAGCACAAATAGGGAGATGAACACCAGCAAGTAGCCGGTGGTGGCGCCGAAGGCGTAAAGATCGGCCAGGACATCGATGGCGGCGTTCTTACCTGACGGTCCCGGTGTGAAAAAGGCGAAGACCGTCTGCAAGAGCGCGACCACGCCGAATACCATCACGGCTCGGGCCGGGGTGGCGAATCGCTTGTTGACCTGGGCAAACCAATGCGGCAGCAGATCGAATTGGCTCATCGAGTAGCTCAGGCGCGACGAGCTGACCATGCCCGAGTTGGCCGAGATGAACACGATGAGGAAACCGATGAGGGCGGTCAATGGGGCCGCGACCACACCGATGATTGGGATGTGGGCGGCGATAAGCGACACCGGATCGCCCTCGTGGCCGTAGAAATCCGTCGGCTTGACGAGCCCGATGGCGAGGACCGAGAACGCCATGGCGAACAGCAGGACCGAGATGACGAGGCCGATCGAGGTGCGCGGGATGATCGTCGCCGGTCGGCGCGTTTCCTGGGCAACTTGGGAGATTGTCTCCAGCCCGACGAAGGCGATGATGGCCAGTGACGAGCCGAAGGCGAATTGGCTCAGCGACGGACGATCGAAGAGAAACTCGTGGGACACGATCTCCGGCCGCCAGACCAACACGAAGCCGGCGAGGACGATGATGCTCTGGGCAATGATCGCGATCGTCCCGATGACCTCGTTGAAGTTCGTCGACACCTTTATGCCGCGGACGTTGAGCCAGATCAAGAGCGCGATCCCCGCTATCGATTCGACCAACCATAACCAGGCGAGATTGATCGGCCCGATGGTCACGGTGAAATCAGTGGTGTGACGCCCGAGCGTGACCCACGGCAGGAAGTAGTTGAAATACCCAAAAGCGACCACCGTGAACAGTGAGATGTCGATCGTGTAATCGAGCACCAGGGCAGCGCCGGCCACCAATCCTGCGAGGTCCCCGAGCCCGCGCAGCGTGAAGTACTGGCCGCCGCCCGCCAGCGGATAGGCAGACGCCAGCTCCGCGTAACACAGGCCGACCAGGGCGAAGACAAGGCCTGCCGCCAGGAAAGCCAGCGGCGCCAGGCCGAGGGCGGCCAGGGTGATGATCCCCAACGCGGTGTAGATATCTGCGCCAACGGCCGCATAGCCCCACATGTACGAGCCCCACACGGAAACGTCGCGCCGGAGCTCGCTCCCGGAGATTCCTTCCGCTGGGAGGTGCCCGTCTGCTGGTGGCTGCATTGGCGCTTCTCAACGTAGGTCCTGATCGCGAGACGGCTCACCGTACTCAGTACGGATTGTTGTACGGAGAACGGCCGAATCCGTACTCGCCCCCTCTTCCGCACCGAGTACGGGGACTCGTCGTAGGATTGCTCGCGGAGGGTTGTGTGGCCACGCCTGAGAGCAAACGCGGTTCGAGCCTGGCTCGTGTTCTGCCAGGTCCCTTTGCCCTGGCCGGCCGGCCAGAGGAAATCGCGGTTGCGGCCGGCTGCATTGTGGCGCTCCTGTTGGTCCTCGCCGGCGACCTGCTCACGCCGGTCCAGGTTGCGCTGACCGCCCTGGGTCTGATCCCCCTGCTGGCTGCCGTCTGGCTCCTATCCGACCGGCTCGCCCTGGCGGTGGCGGTGGTCGGGCTCGGTCAACTGGTGCTCACCACCGCGCTGGGCAGCGTGAGTCTGGCGACCGGCGTGTCGGAGGCGACCGCCTATCTCGTGTTGGGCCTGGTGGTCCGCCTCTATGCGGGCAGCCTCGCTGACCTGCTCGCCCGGCAGACTCCGGGAAAGCGGACCGAGTTCACGAGTCGCACCGGTGTCGAGACACTGACCAGGCGCGAGCGGGAGGTCGCGGCGCTCGCCGCGCAGGGCTATACCGCCCGCGAGATCGGCGAGCAGCTGCACATCGGCGAGCGCACCGTCGAGACGCACGTCGCCAACGTCTGCAGCAAGCTCGGACTGAAGGCCAAGGTCGAGCTCGTTCGCTCGGCGTCGCGGCTCGGCTTATAGAGGTGGAGCGACTGATCGTCGACGGCTACAACATCATCTTTGCCTGGCCCGAGCTCTCCGCGGTCAAAGATGTGAACCTGCAGGACGCGCGTGAGCTCCTGATCGCGACGCTGGCGGACTACGCGGCGATGACGCGGCAGAAGGTCACGGTGGTGTTCGACTCGCATCGCCGCCCCGACGCCGAGGCATCGGAGCAGACGGTGAGCGGCGTGCAAGTCGTCTACTCAGGGCGAAAGACGAGCGCAGATCATGTCATCGAGCGGCTGCTCTTCGAAGCAAAAGCGAGCGACGAGGTTACGGTCGCCACCTCCGACGCGCTCCAACGCGACCTCGCGCTTGGCCGGCAGATCAAGACCGTCTCGGCGCTGACCCTCAAGGGCCAGGTGGATGCCGTGCTGGCGAGCCGCGACCGGCAGATAGGAGACAACCGTGCACGTTCCGACATTGCCCGCCGGCTCGAGGATCGCCTCGACCCGAAAACCCGTGAACGTCTCGACCGTCTGCGGCGAGGTGAACCAACCTAGTCACGCCGTCCCTTCCACGCCGGGGACGGCTAATTACGGAGAAATAGGAAAGAGGGCCGCGCGAAGCGGCCCTCTTTTCTGCTGGCTGGACCTAGCAGCTCGAAAGGCCGGGACTGAAGCGGTTGAAGGCCGGCGTCGTCGTGTAGTAGTCGGTCACATACGTGCCGTCGCTAAGGCGGTCCCAGATGGCGGTGCCGTTGATGACGCTGGCGGAGCGGACCTGGCAAACGATCATGATCCGATGGCGCGCCGGTAGCATGCCTAGCGTGCTATAGCCCGTGCCGGGACCAGACCGCTGCCGGACGGTGTCGATGGTGAAATACGGATGTCCGGCCGGTTGCGCCGGTGGGGTCGGCACCGGGTAGGAGATCGGCCGTACCGCGAGCGCGGCGAAGTGGATGTAGCGAGGTGCCCGCACCGTGCGCTGCCCGTACCGCAGGTAGTTGGACCAGTTGTACTCCTCAACGGTCGCGTTGCCAGCGGCGTCGACGGCCATAACGTACGCGACGTGGCCGCCCCACCAGGCACCGCCCTCCCCGCCGTGCCAGACGGCCACCGAGCCGACGGTCGGATGACTATCGACGACATAGCCGATCGATGCCGCCGCTGCATCCCACGATCCGCCGTTACCGAAGAACGCGCTCTTCCCATTCGGGCCTTGCAGCGACGCACCGTGCAAACGGACCCCTTCCTGGCTCAGCCGGAACGCGGCGAACGAGGTGCAGTACCCAGTGTAGAAACCCCAGGGATCGAGTTTGTTGACGGTCCCGCGATAGGGGTAGTCATCGACTCCCGCGGCGCTGACCGAAAGTGCCGGAACCCCTACCAGGAGCACCGTCGCTCCCATTACCGCCGACAACGCCTTGCGCACGCTGAACCTGTCGCGATCCATAGGGCTGATGCCACCTCTTCATCGCGCGCGTTGCGCGGTATTTGCCTCCCCGTCCGCTGTCGATACAACGGAGGGTGCGCGCCGATGGCATCGCTCGATCCGCGATCGTTGTTACTTGGTCGCAGCGCTGTTGGCGGCTGTCACGGGCTTACCAAGAGATCGTGTCATTTGCTGGCGACCCGTCCCATGGCCGGCTGATCCTGAATCAGCTTCGGGCGCGCCCAATGGAGGACGAGCAGGGCCCAGCCCCATCCCAGCAGGAGTCCGGCGGTCACATCGGTGGGGTAATGGACGCCCAGGTAGACACGGGACCAGGCAACCGCAAGGGCGATCACGATGCCGAGAACAATGGCGGCCTCACGCCAGCCGCGTGCCAGGCTCTGAGAGAGCATGATCGCGATCGTCAGGTAGATCGCGGCCGCCTGCGTCGTGTGCTCGGAAGGGAAGCTGAGAGAGGAGAGCTGGCTCAGATGCTCGATCGTTGGCCGCGGTCGGGCGACGATCACCTTGACAACCAGCGGCAAGACGGCGCTCCCGACCGCGATCACCACCAGGGCAATGTCGTCCGCGGGGCGCCTCCAGCGACGGAGCAGCAGGAAGGCGATCGAAAGCGGCGCCAGAAGGACGAACGAGCCCGCCTGGGTTACCACCCACGCGATCGAGGTTAGGGTTGCGTCGCGACTGCCCGCGATCGCCTGAATGGCCTGAAGGTCGAAGCCTGGAGCCCATGCCCTGATGCCGATACCGGCGAGCGCGGTCACGACCGACAGTCCTAGCAGGATACCGAGGACGCGGACCGAAAAGGCGACGAGGGCTGCCCGCTTATCGATGCTTGTCCTTGAAGCTCACCGGCGCGACCACGCGAAGCCCGCCGGGCACGATTTCGAAGGTCCCCGGAATCTTGCCGGCGATCTCGCCGTCCAGGGTGACGTCCATCGGCTCCCTGGTCCCGACGCGCAAGCGCGAGACTTGGAGCGTTCGAAAGCCGCGGATCCGGCGACGTACGTGAAAGATGGGATAGAGTGCCGAACGCAGCAACCGCCTCATCGGCAGGTGCTCGATCATGATGACGTCGAGGGCCCGGTTGTCCGGATTCGCACCCGGGAGCTTGAGGTCGAGAAATCCCCCAAAGACCGGGGCGTTGATCACCGAGAGATGGACAAGGCTCAAGGACTCGGTTCGTCCTTCGACCTCGACCTCGCACCGGAAGACCGGCCGTTCCTTCATGGCGATCGCCATCGCGACCGCGTAGGTCAGCCGCCCGAATCGCGCTCGCAGATCGGCTCGCGTCGCGAAGCGCGCGAACTGTACGTTCAGGCCCATCGCGGCGGCGTGGACGAAATACCGAGGCGGTTGACCATCCCGGGTCAGCTTGCCGGCGTCGTGGCGCGAAACCTGGCCGCGCGCAAGGAGTCGCACCGCCTTGTCCAGGTTGATAGGGATCCTGATCGATCGGGCGAAGTCGTTCGAGGTACCGAGGGGGAGGATGCCGAGGACCGCCGGTGTCGCTATGACCGCATTCGCGACCGCGCCCACGGTTCCATCGCCGCCCGCCGCGACAACGATGGGTGATCGTGAGCCGTTGCTTCGAAGCAAATCGGGCAGGCGATGAACGTCGTCGACCGCGATCTCAGCGACCACCTCGAGCCCGCGGGCGGCCATCAGGTGCTTGGCCCGGGCCAGCTTGTGTTCGTTCCCTGCGTGCGGGCTCGCAACCAGGATCAGCTGGTTGGTGCCGGCCCTTTCCGTCGCGGGCGCGGGAGTCACCGGATCCCACCACTCGCGAGCAATGCGGGTGATCACACCGCTGGCGAGTCCCATCCCCGTGCCGATTGCCGCCCCCACCAGCACGTCGAACGGATAGTGCACGCGCAGGTGGACGCGTGAGTAGGCAACACCGGCCACCAGTGGGAGGATTGGCAGGAGCAACCACGGCTCCTCCGTGCCGACGCCAGTCGCGAAGGCAAAGGCGGACGCCGAGTGCCCGGATGGGAACGAGAAGCTGCCCGGCATGGTGACCGGCAGGGGCCGAATGAGCCTGCGGCTGGCCGGCCGCTCGCGTCGAGCCAGGTATTTCAACGGGAGGTTTACGAGCGTGGACGTGATCGCGATCGAGACGATGCCCCGGAGTGCGGCCCGCCGACCCGCGCGGCCGCCGAGCATGCTGATCACGCCGGCGATGGCGAACCAGAGCATCGATCGGTTGGCGGCATTGCTCAGTTGCCCGAGGGAGCGGTCGGCGAGTTGCCGCTCCTTTCGCGTCAGGCGCTCGAACAGCCACCGATCGAAGTCATCAAGGAGCATGAGGGGGCGGTGCACGAAGCTTCAGACTACGTGGCAGCGGCGCCTAGCGGCAAACCCAAGCTCGACCGTGGGGCCCGATTACCCAGCCGCACCAGCGGGGCGTTGGTGTGCTTCGAGTTGTGCCTTGCCGGGGCGGCGGCGGCTGATAGAACTCCGAAATCTCACGTGTACCAACTGGCTCGATCGGCGTGCCGGCAGCGAGAAGCTCGCTGACCGTCGCGAAATGGTATCCGCGCCTCTCGAGCTCCGGGATGAGCAGCCGCAGCGCTTGGCCGGTCGCCGGCGCATTGGCGCGACCGTGAAGATGCATGACCACGATCGACCCCGGTTTGACCTCCGAGAGCACCGTCGCGACGATCTGCTGCGGATAGGTGTTAAAGGCGTCGATCGAGTTGACGTTCCACTGGACCGGAATGAGCCCAGCGGCATGCACCAGGTCTAGCGATTGCCGGTCGTAGCAGCCGCCAGGAAACCGGAAATACTTCGGTAGCACCCCCGTCGTTCGCTGGATCGCCGCCTGCGCCAGCCGAATCTGCCGGGCCTGCTCCGATCGGCTCACGCCGCCGAGACGGTAGCACGGGGTGTGAAACGCCGGGTGGGAATAGCTGTGGTCGCCGATCTCGAAGTTCGGATTGGTCGCCAATTCGCGGGCCACGCCTGGGTAGATCTCCGCCCACATTCCGGTCATGAACATGGTTGCATGGATGCTGTGGGCCTCGAGGTAGGAGAGGGCCTCCTTGTTGATCCAGACGGCGCCGGCGCGAGCCGCGGCGGCCATCTGTGGATCCATGTCGAGGTCGAAGGTCAGCGCCACCACCCGGCTGGTGGTCGCCGCGCCCATGATGACCCGGGGATCGGGCGCCGTCTTGCCGCTGACCGGTCGGACGGTCTCGAGATGCGTATTATCCGTGCGATCGTTCCCGGCGGCCAACGCCACCGTCGGCGCGGATGTGACGAGGGTGGGCGGAGTGCGGGGGTAAGATGACGTGCCCGCCGCCAGCAGGACAACAACGGCCACGATTGCCCCTCGCCTGATCATTCCCTTCGCCACGTTAGCTCAACTGTATTCGGAACCGGTTAAGTCGCGGGGCGAATCGAGTCCAGTCCCTAGTCAGCTGAGGCCGGTGCGATCGCAGCCACCAGCGCGAGGTCGCCGGGCCTGACCGACTTCGGGTCGAACTTCCGAACGTTGGCGGCCATCTTGGTCAAGGCCTCGGCCATCGACATCGGCGGCGCGGCATCCTTCTTGCGGGATGGCGGAACGAACCGTACCGGGTTGATTCGGGCCACGACCACGGCGCGAAGGTACGGGCTCTTCATCCCCATCGCCTGCATCGTCTTCACATGTGCGGCCACGCGGTCGTCGATGTCCATGATGCGTACCGCCCACTGCTCGCGTTGTCGCAAGGCAGCGGGAAGGGTGCCGTCGAGAAAGCGGTCGACTTTGTTGAGCACCGACTGGTATGAGGAGCCGGCAAATCGCGATCGCTGCGCGTAGGCCCCTCCTAGCGTCAGGAAGACAGGCGAGTCGAAGGTGACCGCGTGCTCGATCTCCTTCGAGCGAGGCTGTTCTTTGGCGAGCTGCCGCGCCATTCGGATGACCTCCAGGCTGCGGTCGCGTAGGTTGTGCGCTTTCTCGGTATTGAGCGCGAGAATCCGGAAGGCGAGCTTTTCATCGGGTACCAGTAAGGCGGTCACCGTGCGCATCCCCAGACGGCGAGCCGCCTCCAGGCGATGCCGCCCGTTCGGCGACCAGAACCCGTCATCCGACGGCACCGCGATGACGGGATCAAGGAACAGGCCGGCCGCGCCGATCGCCTCGGCCAGGCGGGTCGCGTGGGTCTTCGAGAGGTCGCGCTGGAAGGGCGTGGCGACGACCTTCTTTATGGGGAGCGACGCGAGAACGAGCGCCTGTCCGGCGAACGGGTCCCGGTAAGCGCCGACGACGGCGCCGCCGTGCTTTTGCACCTGCGCGACCAGGTCAGCGACGTCTTTGCCCGTCAGGTCGATGACGCTCTCACGCGGCTCCGGGCCGCGAGCGGCAGCGGGCCGGCGTGAGCTGGTCGCTTTCTTCGGGGCTTTCCTCGGCGCCTTCTGTGCCGCTGGCATACCGCAAAGGGTACGTGAAGCTATCCGTATAAGGAGTTAGCCCACATCCGGATTTGAACCGGAGACCTTCGCCTTACCAAGGCGACGCTCTACCACCTGAGCTATGTGGGCTCTGATATTGGGCAGAGGAGGATTCGAACCCCCGAAGGCGCTAGGCCAACTGATCTACAGTCAGTCCCGTTTGACCGCTTCGGTATCTGCCCGACCGCGTGATTTTACCGATAATCGCCCGATGAGTACACAGCGCTGGATCCTGTGGCAGGGTCTGACCCGGGGCCCCCGGCAACGACGAGCCAGGCCAGCCAGGCCACGATCGACCGACCAGCGCATGCGTCGCTCGATGAGGTAAAGCGGACCAGGCAGTAGACGAGCATGCCTGCGCCAGCGATCAGCATTCCCAGGGCGTATGGAACTGCGTCTTCGGTGCGTTTCGTAAATGACGGTAATCCCGGGGCTGGCGTCGGCGACCGATGGGGCCGCTGAAAACAAGCCAGCGAATCGCTTGGGGTGGCCGGCCTGGCCAAGGAGTGAAAAGGGCTACGGCGAGGCCTTCGATCAACGCTTCGAGGGCGATCGGCGTCAGGGGACATGATACAATAGTAATATCAAATTAGGGGTAGATGATGCTAACACCGAGGAAGGGAGAGTTATGCCAATGGGTGCCAGTCCGAAGCGGGAGCGACAGTACGAAAAAATCAAACAGAGCGCGAAGAAATCCGGACGGTCCGGTGCTCGCGCTGAGGAAGTAGCGGCCCGCACGGTGAACAAGATCCGGCGCGAGAAGGGCGAGACCAAGGCCCAGCGATCCGGCCCGAAGAAGTCATCGTCCAGGACGGGCTCGAGCAGACCGAAAACGGCGAAAGCGCGCGTAACGAAGTCGCGCCGGTCGTCGAAGTCGCCGACTCGGACGAGCCGCTCGCGGCGTGCGTCGAGCACTGGCCGCGGCTTCGCTGGGATGAGCGATCAGCGACAGCGGGAAATCGCCGCCGAAGGCGGACGGGCGGCCCATCAGCAGGGGACGGCTCATGAGTTCTCGGCGGCGGAGGCCCGGAAGGCGGGCCAGAAGGGTGGCGAGGCCGTCAGCCGCAATCGCAGCCACATGGCGGAAATCGGACGACGAGGCGGGGAGCGCTAATTTCGCAATAAACTGGCCCTGTGGCCACGACGATCGAGCGCCAGGCGGCGGCTCCAGTCGTCAATGTGCCGGACCAGTTCAACGCCGCGGATTACCTGGTCGACCGTCACGTACGCGACGGGCGTGGCGGACGGACCGCCATCCTCTGCGGAGACGAGTCCGTCACTTATGCGCAGGTGTCGGAGCGATCGAACCGAGTGGGGAACGGGCTGCGCTCGCTGGGTGTCAGGCGTGAGGAGCGTGTCCTCCTCCTGCTGCTGGACACCCCGGCCTTTGCCTACAGCTTCTTCGGAGCCCAGAAAATCGGCGCGGTACCGATCCCGACGAACACGCTGCTGAAGAGCCAGGACTACCGCTACATGCTCAACGACTCGCGGGCGACGGTCGCGATCGTCAGCGAGCCGCTGTTACCGCAGCTGGCAGCCATCCCGCGGAATGAGCTGCCCCACCTGCAACATCTCGTTATCGATGGCCGGCCCACCGCCGACGCAATCGGGTTCGAGCAGCTGCTTGCCGCCGCGCCGGCGCTCGAGCCGGATAAGACCAGCAAAGATGATGCCGCCTTCTGGCTGTACTCCTCCGGCACCACCGGCTTCCCCAAAGGGGCGGTGCATCTCCATCACGACGTTGTGCACACCGTCGTCTGCTACGCCCAAGGGGTGCTGGGCATGACCGCTGACGACCGGACGTTCTCGGTCGCCAAGCTGTTTTTTGCCTACGGGCTTGGCAACGCGCTGACCTTTCCGTTGGCCGTCGGCGCCACCACCATCCTCTGGCCCGGGCCGCCGACCCCGCCGAATGTCTATGCGCAGATCGAGCGACACAAGCCGACGCTCTTCTATTCCGTTCCCACTAATTACGGGCAACTCCTGGCACACAAGCGGGAGGGCGCCGACTTCGATCTGTCCAGCGTCCGGCGGGCGGTGTCGGCCGGGGAAGCGCTGCCGAAAGCCCTCTACGAGCGCTTCAAGGATCGCTTTGGCGTGGAGATCCTCGACGGTATTGGCAGCACCGAGATTCTGCACATCTTCATCTCCAACCGGTCGGGTCGCGTCCGTCCCGGCTCTGCCGGCGAGCTGGTGCCGGGCTACGAGGCGCGCATCGTCGACGAGGGCGGCGATGACGTCGCCGACGGCACCGTCGGCAATCTGCTGATCAAGGGCGACAGCATCTGCGCCTACTACTGGAACAAACATGATCGGACCAAGGACACGATCGAGGGACACTGGATCCGGACCGGCGACAAGTTCTCCCGTGACGCCGACGGCTACTACTGGTATGCGGGCCGTGCCGACGACATGCTGAAGGTGGGGGGCATCTGGGTCAGCCCGGTCGAGATCGAGAACACCTTGGTCGAACACCCGGCGGTACAGGAGGCGGGCGTGATCGGGCGGCGCGATGCCGACGACCTGGAGAAGCCGATGGCTTACGTGGTCCTCGCCGCCGGTCGCCAGGGGTCGGAGGAGCTCGCTCGCGAGCTGCAAGACTTCGTCCGCTCGAAAATCGCCGAGTACAAGCGGCCGCGTTGGATCGCGTTCGTCGAGGCGCTGCCGAAGACGGCGACCGGCAAGACGCAGCGCTTCAAGCTGCGCCAGGCGGCCGCCTCAGACGCGGTCTAACGCCGAGTAGTACCAGCCGACGGCCGGCAAGAACCAGGGTTTCTCGCGATAGAAGGGCACGCTGGGAAATGCGCCCTTCCAGCAATCGGGCAGCTCGCCGCCGGCGATCCAATCGGCCGCAAGCTGACCGAAATACGTCGACATCGCGACCCCCGTCCCGCAGTAACCGAGCGAATAGGTGATGCCCTTGATGCGGCCGATGTGGGGTAGGCGGTCAAAGGTGAACCCGACGTTGCCGCCCCAGGCGTGCTCGACGGTGGTTCCTTCGAGTTGCGGGTGGACCCGGATCATCGCCGCGTACAGCCAGTCGCGTGCCCGGGCGATCGTCGTCGGCGCAAAGCTCGCCCGGCCACCGAACAGCATCCGGTTGTCGCTGCTCAGCCGCCAGTAATAGAGGAAGTTCTTCGAGTCGAACAGCATCCGTCGGTTCCTAATCGCGCTCTGGGCGCGGTCGGCGGCGAGCGGCTCGGTGGCGATGATGTAGCTGCCAATCGGGATGATGCGGCGCCGCAGTGCGGGCAACAGTCGATCGCTATAGCCATTGGTCGCGAGCAGGACATCGCGCGTGGCGATGCGCCCTCGCGGTGTCACGACGACGAACCCGCCGCGCCCGCGGCGCTCGATGGCAATCGCGGGCGTCTGGTCGTGGAGGTGGGCGCCGCGATCACGGGCCAGCTGAGCGAGCCCGGCGTAGTACTTCGCGGGATGAAGCCCGCCGCTGCGCTCGAAGAGCAGCGCGCCATAGTACACGGTGGACCCGATCTCGGAGGCCAGCGCCTCCCGGTCGAGGACGGGAGCACTGATGCCAAACTCCCGGTTCAGCGCGCCGGCCTCGGCCTCGAGATCTTCGACGTGACCCGGCTTATGGGCCAGGTAAAGGTGGCCGGTTCGCGCGTAGTCGCAGTCGATGCGGTTGGTCCGGATCGTTTCCTCGACCAGGGCGAACGCGTCCAGGCTGGCGCGGTAGAGCTGGCGACCTCGGTCACCATAGTGCCTGAGGAGCGCGCCGGGACCAACCTTTAAGCCCGGGTGAACCATGCCGCCGTTTCGGCTGCTGGCACCCCAACCGAGCTCGTTCCTCTCGAGCAGGGCGACCGAGCGGCCGCGCCAGGCGAGCCTCGCCGCGGCCATCGTTCCGGTGTAGCCGCCGCCCACGACGACGACATCGACCTCCGTCGGAAGAGGGGTCGCGGGTCGTGCACGGGGCGCGGCTTCGCGCCACCAGTAGGGCTCCTCGCGGTAGCTCGGGGCGAGCGGGGTCGGGCCCCTCAACGGCAACTATCCGAGCTCAATTCCGTCGTACACGTCTGGAGCAGTGATGAAACCGTGGGTCGTGGCGTTAGGCGCACTGGTTCTATTGGCAATTGGGGCAACCGCTCTGTGGCTTCGAAATGAACGGCCTTCCGCGTCGCGAGTCGAGCACCATGGTAAGACACTGATCGTTCATGGGCGCGGGGCGAGCGCAGACCTGGGGAATCTGGCCGCTGGGCGGTACGAATTGACGATTGACGAGAATTGGGATGGTTGCGCGAACCGGGTTACGTTAGTTGGGGAGGATGGCAGAACCTGGTTGGATCTGGATCCTCACACCATTAACTACAAGGACTTTGCCAGGACCCGAGAAGTACCAGCGCAGCGCTATTCGATGCAGATTAGTACCTACTTTGGGGGCGGCGGGTTGGGACCACGCCCGACGCCGTTCCCCATCAATGATTGCTCCTGGATCTTCGAGCTGGCGCCGGCGTAGCGGTTGGATTGGTAAGGCTCTACGCTTCGACCGTCACGCCGTGCCAGAACGCGACGTAGTCTTTGATCTGGGCGGCTTCCGGCTTGGGATCTGCGTAGAACCACGCCGCATCCCGATTGCTCTTGCCGTCGACCGCGACCGTGTAGTAGCTCGCCTCGCCCTTCCAGTGGCAGATCGTGTGCGTATCGCTCGTCTGGAAGAGTTCGCGGTTGACGGCGGTCGGCGGAAAATAGTGGTTGCCCTCAACAATGATCGTCTGATCGCTCTCCGCCAGGGTTGCGCCGTTCCAGACTGCCTTCATATCCCTGCTACCAACCCGGTCCCGCTGCTAGCTTATTCCCCCGACGGCCGGTAGGACCTGGCGGATCAGCCGTCGTCGGGATTGCTCGGCCACAGATACGCGGCCGATTGCCCGGCGATGTAGACGAAGGTGACCAGCGCCAGGGCCAGGCGAAGGTACCAGGCGACGTGGGGCGTGCCGATCACGATCAAGACGGCCGCCAGCAGTCCGCCGCCGACTGGGATCAGCCAACGCGAGAGCGCTCGCTCCCGAGTTCGAGCAGCTGCAAATGCAGCCCGGGAACACGTCGAAGCGCCAGTCAAAGTCCATTCCATCTCCTTCTATGCAAACTGGCCAACCGAGCCCCGTTATTCCAGCCATGAGCCCCCTCAGCAATGTCCAGTTCAGTCGCTTTACGGAAACCGAAGTCGCCAAAATTCTCACCTTCGGTAGCGGTGGACTCCTCGAAGTGATGGTGCCAATGACCGATGACGAACGTCGGGACATCGAGACCCACCTGAAGCAAAAGTTTCGTCTCAGCCTGGCGATCCAGGTCAAAGCGCGTCACGTCCTGGTTCGTCGTAACAGGGCTGACCTCCTTTCGATCCGCTTCGATGAGAAACGTGAGCGGCTGGTTGCCGATCCTTTCTTCTGGTACTTCTTCGGATTCATGGACCTGACCGAAATGCAGTTCCGGGTTCCGGTCTTTCTCGTTCCTTCGCACGTGGTTCACGCGTCTGCCGACCCTCGCGCTCATGGCGACTTGGTCCGGTTCACCTTCGATGGAAGCATGGACCGACAATCGAAGGACCGCTGGCGCCCGTATGCCTGCGATCCCTCCGAGGTTGCTGGCCGGGTAGTCAAGTTCCTGCGGGCCCACGAGGGCGACAAGTTGGCCGCCATGAGTGGCGTCGCGGGTTCGATGATTGCCCAGCCGGGGACGATCCTGGTGGGGCGGGCGGCCTGAAGCCAATCAGGAGACCTTGAACTCGGTGCAAGTCGGCATTAGGATGGCGGCCAGAGGGGATCAATGTCGCCAGGCGTTCACAAACGTGTTTTTCGGCGCTTGATCGAGGAGGCCTTCAACGTTGGGTGCCTGGCCGTCCTCGATCGAGGTGCTGACGCCGGACTTTGCCGACCATTCGCCGTGCAGGCAGCAGGGTGGAGCCGACGCCCTCCGGGAGCGAATCGTATTGCTCCGGTTGGCGATGCCCGATCTCCATGTCTGTATCGACAACATGGCGGCGGCCGGCGACATGACGTGGGCCGCCGTGACGGTGCGCGGTACCGGCAAAGCCGTTCCAGGACAGGCTACAGCCGACGGGTGCCTCGGCTTCAGCCGCATCGAGACCTGCCGCTACGTCGATGGGCGGATCGCGGAGTACTGGAGCGAGACGGCCGACCTCATGGAGCAGCTCGGGATCACCGTTACCTAGCTGATTCGAACTCTTGCTTGACCAAACGGCGAGCTGACCCCTACACTGGCGACCTCAGATTGTTGAGTTTGTAGATCGATTCAGTCAAGTATGTCCACTGCCACCACCGACACACCCGTCTACGATCGAACGGCGCGCAAGGCGCACCAATGGACCATGGTCGCGCTGGTGGTGGCCGGCTTGATCTCGCAAGGAGTCCCGGGCGGGATCTTGCTCACGGTCGCCGGCGTGATCATGCTGGCCGGCCGGTTCTGGTGGCCGGCCGACGTGGTCCGGCAACTCGTGTGGCGTGTCCTCGAGCCTGCCGGGATCCTCAAGCGTGACGATGTGCACGAGGATCACGAGACCCGGCGGATCGCGCGGATCCTGGGCGGCACCATCTGGCTGATCGCCGCCGCGGCCTTGCTGGCGGACAACCCGATCCTGGCGTGGGTGCTCACGCTCCCGATCGCGGTCATGGTCGCGCTGGATGCCAGCGTCGATTTCTGCGCGCTGTGCTTCGTACTCGCACAGCTGAACCGGCGCGGCATTTTGCGGCGGGCCTGACATGGTCGAGCGCGCGATCATCCTCGCGGTAACCGCGGCGGCGGTTTCCGCCATCATTCTCGCGGCTCGCTGGTGGTCCCGACGGGCCGTGGCCGGGTTGCGCCGTGCGCCGGCCGACGGACTGTGGACGGCGCTCGGCGCCTCGCCCGACGGCCGCCCGTCGCTCGTCGTCTTTTCAACCCCGAGCTGCACCGTCTGCCGGACCGCGCAGTATCCGGCGGTCGAAAGCGTCGAGGCGACCTTCGGCTCCGCGCTTCGGGTCCTGCGAGTCGACCTCTCGCGGCAGCCGGCCGCCGCGGCGGCGTTCAAGGTCCTGACCGCCCCATCCACCGCGCTCTTAACGGGTGATGGGCGGGTCGGCAGCTTCAACCACGGGTTCGCGCCGGCCGAGCAGTTGTCGGCACAGCTCAGCGCGCTCGGCGCTTCGCCAGCGTAGACGCCGTAACGGCCGCCGCCAGTTCCACCAGTTCGCGCGGTGCCGCCACCGGCCGGCCATCGCTCAGGCGCACCCAGACCCACTCGGTCAGCACCTCCGCCAGCAGCTCGCGATCGCTAACCCGGCGGATCGTCGTCCGCCGAACGCCGCGGGCGCCCCGAACCAGCTCCACCCGAACAGTCAGGTCGACCTCATCGCCATAGACGGCCGGCCGGTGGTAGCTGATCTCCGTTTTGCGGATGATCCAGCCGCCCCCGCGACCGGCCGACCAGTCGCGACCGTACCCCGCGGCCTCAGCGTGCGCCGTCGCGACCTCCTCCGCCCAGCTGAGGTAGACGGCATTGTTGACGTGTCCCAGGCTGTCTAGCTCGTACCCGCGCACCGGCCAGCGGACCGTGAACTGCAATGGGTCAACCACCCGACTATTCTGACCCGCTTCGGCTTTGACCCGCCCGCAAGCTCGCGCCGGGAAGACCGTTTCATTATCGTGACTCGCTCACGGCGTTCCGACAAGATGGAGGCCATGCTGCGCGACGCCGATGCCAGCCTCGAAAAGTGGTTTCGCGCGGCGAAGAAGGGCAGCGCGGGCATCCTCCGTCACCGGGTTGACGACCTACAGGCTGGATTGAAGAAGCTCAGCGCTGGGCTCGAGCATGTCGAGAAAGAGCATGCCGTCACGCCGACCGCCCAGCCGGAGGGCGAGCACAAAGCGACGCCGCGTAAACGCCGCGCCCGTCCGGCGGTCGCCCGCAAGCCGTCCGCAGCGCGAAAGCACAAGAAAGCCGCGTAGACCAACATTTGCAGGGTCGAGTCCGCGCTCGCAAGGAGCTGCTGCTTCGAGCGTTACCAACTGCGGGGCCACGGGGAGTTATGCCACAACCAATCCGAGTGCTGCTCGTCGAAGACCATCAATTGGTGGCCGAGGGCATCCAGGCCCTGCTCGACCGCGAGGCCGACATCAAGGTGATCGGCGTCGCCGGAACGGTAAGAGATGCCGTCGCGATGTCGGCGTCAGATAGCCCGGACGTCGTGGTGATGGACTACCGGCTTCCCGACGGGACCGGCGCCCAGGCCGGTGAAACCATCCGTACGCTGCATCCGCACCCCAGCCTGGTGTTCGTCAGCGGCGACGACAGCGAAGACGCGCTGCTGCTCTCGGTGCAGGCAGGCGCGTCGGTATTTCTGCCCAAGTCCCGGGCGTCGACCGACGTCGTCACCGCGGTCCGCAAGGCGGCGGATGGGGAGATGATGATCCCGGCTACCCAGCTGGCCGACCTGCTGGTGCGGGCCCGCGAGCGCTCGCATGAAGAAGCTGAGCGGATTCGGCTGCGCGCGGAGTTTACGCCCCGGGAGCGCGAGGTGCTGCTGCTGATGGCTGAGGGCCTGGACAACAAGTCGATCGGGCGCGAGCTGGGGCTGCGCGTGACAACGATCCGCAGTTACGTCCAGGACATCCTCGAGAAGCTGGATGCCCACTCGAAGCTCGAGGCGGTGGCGACCGCCGCTCGCCACGACCTACTGATTGGCTAGGTGCCGGCCGCTACGGTTAGACGATTTGTTGCTCGATGGCATACCGGGTCGCGGCGCTTCGCGATTTGACGCCCAGCTTCGCGTAAACGGATCGAAGGTGAGCGTCGATGGTCCGGGTACTCACCCCAAGCTCCTCCGCAAGCTGCCGGTTCGTGAGGCCGCTTGTGACCCGCCGCAGGATCTCGACCTCGCGCGACGTCAGCCCGTCCGTCCTGGACCGCCTAGGCACTATTGCGTCCGCTTAGATAATGTGAGAGTCTTTGAGGCACCACGACAACTGTTGCTTATCATAGCAGTTAAGCAGAGAGCGCAATGAGCGATAAACTGCTTACCACGCGCGAGGCCGCCCGCTTCCTGCGGGCGAGCGAGGCGTCGCTGCGCCGTTGGGCCGATGCCGGGTTGCTCCCCGCAAGCCGGGTGGGACGACGGCGGGCACGCCGCTTCAAGGAAGATGACCTCCTGCGCTTCATGGGGCCGGACCAGGGTGGGCCGACGGCGGCTACGACTGGCCTGACGCGCGCCATCTCGCTGCAGGGCATGCTCGTCGGCCTCGGAAGTCATCTCGGGAGCTTCTACAGCTCCGATGCCGGCCGTCTTCGCCT
This sequence comes from Candidatus Dormiibacterota bacterium, assembly GCA_035544955.1. Lineage (NCBI taxonomy): Bacteria > Bacillati > Candidatus Dormiibacterota > Candidatus Dormiibacterota bacterium. The sequence goes on along the minus strand of DASZZN010000007.1, from coordinate 92,424 downwards.
GGGTCTTCCATTCTTGCGCGATGGCATCCGGTCCGGCCAGGCGTGTGTGCTGTTCGCGCTGCCGGACGTACGAGCGCAGTACGCCCGGGCGTTAGAGCGAGAGGGCATCGACGTCGACGCCGCCGAGCGCACCGGTCTGTTGACGATGCTCAAGGTCATCGCCCTCTCACCCGAGGAATTCATCACGCGGCTCGAAGGCCTTTTTATCGATATCACGCGTCAGCGGCCCGGACCATTCCGCTTCCTGGGGGAGCCTGTTGCGGGAGTGGCGGCCGTGCAGTCGATCGAGGCCTTCCTGCGATTCGAGCACCAATGCGGCGCACTGGCAAAACGGTTTCCGATGGTGATGCTCTGCGCCTATGACGCGCGGGAGTTTGACGGGGTGACCCTTCTGGAGTGCCTCAAGCTTCATCACGACACGTTTGCGTACGAACCCGGCTACTTCCTCAGCTGACGGCGGTTGCTGCCTACAGCAGTCCGTGCTGTACAGCGTATCGCGTGGCGGCGCTGCGGTGCCCGACGCCGAGTTTGTGAAAGATCGAGCGAAGGTGGGCGTGGACCGTGCGCCGGCTGAGAAAGAGCGTCTCAGCGATCTCCTGGTTCGTCATCCCGCGTGCCACGAGCTGCAACACCTCGATCTGTCTCGGCGTCAGGTGTTCGAGGCCAGACGGTGACGAGCTAGGTTGCCCGAGCTCCAACTGCGCCGACAGCGGCGCAGATTCACGCCCAGTGGCCAGGAATTGCACCCCCTGCGCCTCCGATGGCCGTATTAGTGGAGGCAGTCTTATTATTCCTTTCTGCTCACAGCGTCGCAGTCACTCGCCGCGACTGCATCGGCAGGAGTGCCTATTTTATTGTGCGCCCTGTTGCCTTCAGCCCTGCGCATTTGTGCCTATTTGCAACAGAGTGAGCAAGAACGCGCTGGGTCCACGCGTCGCGCCGACGAGGGCCGAACATCCCGCTACTTGCCGATCTAATCGAAACCGTCCCCGACGCGATGGCCATCACCGATGTTGACGGCAACATGCGCCGCATCAACGGTCCCTGGCTGGATCTATTCGGCTACGGGGCCGATGACTGTATTGGACGGGGACTGGTCATGGTGCTCCAGCCTGGGGCGACCCCGAGCGTGGATTGGATGCGGGGCTGCGCGCTCAAGCCGCAGCGCCTCGAAGTGGTCGGCCGCCGAAAGGATGGCGTCCGATTTCCGGTTGACTTCCGCACGACGCCGCTAAAGACCGCACACGGCGCGGTCGGGCTCGTCGCGGCGCGCGACCTCACTGACCGTTGGCACGCGGAGGAGCGGATCCTCAGAGCGCTGGAACAGGAGCGTAAACGAATCGCGGACGACATCCACGACGACAGCCTGCAGGCAGTTACCGCCGCCAGCCTCCGGGTGCAGCTCCTTCGGCTCACTCTGCATGACCCGGGGCAGCTTGCGATCGTCTCCGCCCTGGAGGAGCTCCTCGACCTGACGATGGTGCGTCTGCGGAAGCTGATGTTCGAACTTCGCCCGGCGGCGCTCGAGGGTTCGGGGATCGCGGCCGCGGTTCGCGAGCTGCTCGAAGGTGTCCAAGGCGAGACTGGCGTAGCGTTCGAGGTCCAAACGCGGCTCGAGCGTGACCCGCCGACCGGTCGCCGCATGCTCCTCTACCGGATCGTCGAGGAGGCCGTGAAAGGCGCCGCCTGCTCAGACGGCATTGGCGTGATCAGGGTGGACCTCGACGACGAGGACCAGGGCTGGATGGTGCGCCTCGTCCACGATGGCGCCGGTACGGCTGGAAACGGACTGCTTCGGGAGCGTGCCCGTCTCGCCGGTGGCTGGGCACAGATCGAACTCTCCAGCGGCGACCAGCACCGTGTGCGGGCCTGGATTCCAGAGGATCCCCTGAGTGAGCCGAACAAGTCCGCCGCCACCTGACCTCCCGCAATTAGATAGGTCGCAGTCCCCACATTCGTCAGTGGATTGGCGTTTGCGTCCACGTTACCCTCGACTGATGCTGGGGGTCGCCAGAGACGGAGGGCGACGGCATTCGCAAACCGTGCTGGTCGCCGACGATAGTCCGGTGGTCCGATCCGGTCTGGCGGACGTCATCAACAGCTCGCCAGGCATGGTGGTCAGTGGCCTGGCCACCAGCGCGGAGTCCGCGATCGAACTGGCCGGCTCGTTTCGTCCCGACGTGGCGCTGCTCGACATGAACATGCCGGGCGGGGGCATCGAAGCCGCGAATGGGATCCGCGTGGCCTGTCCGCAGACCCGCATGCTGGCCTTTTCTGTGCGTCGTGACAAGGACGCCGTGCTCGCGATGCTGCGCGCCGGGGCGAGCGGCTACCTGCTCAAGGGGACCCGACCCACGCGGATCGTGAGTGGCATCCTCCAGGTCACGCGAGGTCGCGCCGTGCTTTCTCCTGAGCTAGGACGCTACGTCATCCAGGGACTGGTTGTCGATAAGGAGTTGAGCTCGATGCTGGGCGAGAGTCCGGTTCGTGTTATGGCGGTCGACGATGATCTTGCCGTTGTGCAAGCAGTCGGCGAGCTGATCAGCGAAGAGGCCGGTCTGCGATTGGTCGGCACCGCCACGAACCTCGACGACGCCACTACGGTGGCGGCTTCGATGCAACCGGACGTCGCTCTGGTCGACGTTCGGATGCCCGAGTGGGGGGGAGAGCGGGTTGCCTTCGAGCTGGAGCGTGTATCCCCGCGCACACGCATCCTCGCCTTCTCGGCGAGCGATGACCCGGACGAGGTGGTCGCCATGCTTCGTGGGGGCGCCGCAGGCTACATCGTTAAGGGCTTCGGTAGCCAGGAATTGACCAACAACATTCGATCGTGCGCCAGAGGGCATACCGTCCTCGAGATCGGGGCCGACGCGCTACATGCGCTGACGACCTGGCCTCGTCCCGGGCGATCCGGACCATGGGCCGCGGCGTGATAGGAGATACGCCGGCGATGCCGGGCGATAACCCCAGTGATGAGGAAGTACTGCAGAAACGTCTTGCAGCCGTCGCGAGCATCTCCAGCGACCGCACAATGACCGGCTTCCGGCGCCGCCGGTCCAGCGGCCTGCTATTCCAGATCCGGCGAAAGATCCAACCCGACGGCCTGTAGGCAGAGGTGCCTAACTCCGCCCGAGATTCGCAAGGACCCTCGGTGAGCGCCGTCGCGCGGGATATGGAGCGGACCGTATCGGTCCTTATCGCCGATGATGACGCGGCGATCCGCGAAGCGCTCGCGGACCTCCTCTCCGAGGAATCCAGCATCAAACTGGTAGAGGTGGCGGCGACGGCGGATGAAGCGATCGAGATCGCTGCTCGCGAGCGACCGCGCGTGGCTCTACTTGACGTGCGTATGCCAGGAGGCGGTGGCCCAAGGGCGGCGCGCGAGATTGCGGTGCGCGCCCCGGCAACACGGTATCTGGCGTTCTCAGCCCGCGAGGACATGGAAAGCGTGTCCGAAATGCTGCAGTTGGGCGCGTCCGGGTACCTGGTGAAGGGGGCAGCCGACCGAGAAATCGTTGAAGCCATCCACCGCGCGGCGCGGTCGCAGCTCAGCATGCCGACCGATCTGGCCACGGCTTGCTTTAGGGCGCTTCTTGCGGATGTCAGCGAACGGAAGAAGACCGAGCTGGCGCTGCTCGAGTTGGTCCGCAAAGCCGGACACGACCGAGAGGAACTGCTCGTCCACCTCGTGCGCGCCCAGGAGACGGAACGATTGCGGATCGCCTCCGATATCCACGACGACAGCATCCAGGCCATGGCGGCTGCCGGCCTGCGCCTCCAGCAATTACGCAAACGGTTGAGGTCCGACGCTGAGGTCGAGGCTCTCGACAGGCTGGAAGACGCGTTCCAGGGAGCGATCAGCCGGTTGCGTCACCTGATGTTCAACCTGCGCCCGCTCGCGCTCGATCGGTCAGGGCTGGCGGCCGCTTTGCAGGCGCATCTCGAGCAGATCCAATCCGGCGGGAGCGTGGTCGTCGAGCTCGAAAACCACTTAACTGCGGAGCCGCCGCCCGAAACGCGGGTCATCCTCTACCGGATCGCGATTGAGGCACTGGCGAATGTCCAGAAACATGCCGGAGCCCACCTAATTCTGGTGCGCCTGGAAAACGCCGATAAGGGTTGGCGCGTACAGATCGATGACGACGGCAGGGGCTTTACTCCAAACGGCAATGGATCGGCCCCGGGCCATCTCGGTCTGACCGAGATGCGCGAGCGAGCCCAGATCGCCGGAGGCTGGTGGAAGCTGGAATCGCACCCCGGCGCCGGCACCAGCGTCGCGTTCTGGCTGCCGGCTGTTCCCGAGTTGACCCTGCCTTCACCCCAGGCGCTGCCGGCGCCGGCTTGACGGCCACCTCAAAAGTCTCGATGTAACATCCACGGGATCGCGCGAACTGAGCTGAGACTGCCTCGCCGCAGCGTGCCCGCGCCCCTGTATGCGCTCGGCGCGATCGCGTCTGTCCAGGTTGGGGCGACCGTCGCCCGGCATCTGTTCGCCTTTCTTGGCGCCACCGGGACGGTCTTCCTCCGCGTCGCGTTCGGCGCCTGCATCCTGCTGGCCATCGCGCGGCCACGATGGCCGCGATTCGACGCTCGGCAGTGGCGCGCCATCGTCCTCTTCGGGTTGATCATCGCCGCCATGAACCTTTGCTTCTACCAGGCGATCGCGCGCATCCCGCTCGGGGTGGCGGTCACCATCGAGTTCATCGGCCCGCTCGGGGTCGCGATCATGAGCTCACGCAAGGCGCTCGACTTCGCCTGGGCGGCGATGGCCGCGGCCGGCGTCGTGCTGCTGTCGTTCAGTGGTGGGGCTGTGACGACGCTCGGCCTGCTCTTCGCGCTGGGGGCGGCGGCCGGGTGGGCATCCTATATTGTCCTCAGCCAGCGTGTGGGGAGGCTGGTGCCCGGACCGGATGGCCTGGCCTTCGCGCTCGCCGTGGGCGGGCTCGCGCTCCTCCCGTTCGGCATCGCCGGCGCGGGTAACCGGCTGCTCAACCTGCGCAACCTCGCCCTTGGCCTGATTGTCGCCATCTTGTCATCAGCTATCCCGTTTTCGCTCGAGTTCGCGGCGCTTCGCCGCCTATCGAGGCAGGTCTTCGGCATCCTGATGAGCCTCGAGCCCGCGATGGGAGCCGCGGCGGGCTTTCTCTTTCTGGGTCAGCGGCTCTCGCCTCGTGATTTGATCGCGATCGCCCTCGTGATGGTGGCGAGCGCCGGCGCCACGCGTACGGCACCCCCGCAGGCCGCCACAGATGTCCCCTGATCGCGGAGTTTGAGACGCGCCGAGGGCGGGTACAATCATGAAGTCTTGCCAGCGAAGTTCGCTTCCCCCTTCAATCCCGGTGAGCTGGTGCTCCATACCACGCATGGCCTCAGCCGATACGTGGGAACCCGGGAGGTCGAGGCAACCGACGGGACGATTGCCCAGTATTTTCAGCTCGACTACGCCGAGGGCCATCGAGTCTTCGTCCCGGTGGAACACGTCGCGCGCCTGAGCAAGTACGTCGGCGAAGAGGCGGCCCTGGCGCGGCTGACGACGACTGAGCAGCGCTCGCCATACAGCCGCAGTCAGAAGCCGGCTGCGACCCCGACGCCCGCGCCGGCTTAACCGCCTGCTGACGCCGTAGCACGTCAGGTACGGCTTCACGCGTGTGTCAGGACCCATGCGGTCCCTGATGGGGTGTCCTGTAGCTCGACACCGCACTCGGCCAGGATGGCGCGAATACGATCGGCGTCGTTGAAGCGACGCTCACGCCTCGCCTCGTCACGCAGCGAGAGGAGCAGTTCGACCAGCGGTGCGATTGACCCGCGCACCTGCTCCACCTCCTGTGCATCTGTACTGGCAATATCCGCGAACCGCCCCTGGAGCACGCGCTCCATCTCGACGATGGTCGGGACCAGCCCGTCGACGCACGAACCACCCTGCAATTCGCTCAAGGAAAACGTGGTCCGTTTCCAGACTCGCTCCGAACCGCGCCGTCGAACCGTGACTCCTCCGCGACCTCGCACGGTCACGGATTGCGCGTCGAGATCGATGATGCAGGCGGTGTACTCGTCGACCCCAAGAATGACGATATCGTCGGGCAGCATCGATTCGAGCACACGCAGCCGTGCCTCACCCATGTAGCAGAATCGCGTGTCGTGCGTGCCGCCTTCCTGGTTGTTGTAGTGGGGGATGACGGCGCATCGAACGCCGATTTGCCCGAGCACGTCGAGGCCTGGCGTCCACGAGGGGTCATCGCCAACCTTGTAGATCTCATAGACGGGGAGGGCAAAGGCGCCGAGTCCGATCGCCGCCGCGCTGGCGAATGCGACGCATCCGCCCCGGGCCAGCTTCTCGATCAATCGCTCACCCACGCCGGTGTCGCGCCAGTGGCGTAGAGCGTAGGTAGGGCTCCCCGGACCCGCGAACACGTAATTCGCCTCGCTGAGCTGGGCAAGGAATAGCTCGAGCTCCGGCGCCGTGGCCCGCCCGCTGTGCCGGAGCGAAGCCAGCTTGATTTCGAGGCCCACGTGCTGCCGGAAGTAGTCGCTGATCCGGGCGACCAGGTCATCGGCGTTTGGCTGGAAGCCGAAGGGCGTGTCGAGGAGGACGGCGGTAGGTCGTGGGTTACCGACCCGCGCGGTCAGCTCCTTATGGACAGACGTCATTGTCGGGCTCGTCTCGCCGGAGCCGAAAATGGCGATCAGCCGCGAAGGAAAGGTCCCCGTTCGGTCCACAGCAGAAATGCTACGCAGATCGAATCCTGCGGCGCGGCCGGGAGTTCGCAGGGCAAGAAGAAAGCCCGAGCCTCGAGGCCCGGGCTCGCGACACGAAGGTTGCTTAAGCCTTGACCGGGATCGGCATGATGCCGAGCTGGTTCAGGGTCTCGACCTGGTCGAAGTAGAGCCGGTATTCAACGACGAGATCATTCTCGAACTTGATGAGCTGCACGCCGTGGTTGACGACCTTCCGGTTGGTCGGGGAGATGTCGCCGAACGGGCCGGGGAGGGTGCCACGGTGTGTACCCTCGAAGGTGTACTGCTGAACGACCCAGGGGCCGCTGACGATCTCGTGACGTACGGTCATGCGCGCATCCGGGAAGCTCTTCATCCAACCGATGAGATAGCCGGCGAATTGGTCCTTGCCTTCGAACCGAACGTCGCCCGGGGCAGTGAGCCGGATCTGCGGTGAAACCAGGCGCCAGATGGCGCTCTCGTTGTGCGCGTTGAACGTGTCATTGAACGTCGTCGCGAGAACTTTGGGATCGGTCATAACGATAGCCATAGGAAATTTCCTTTGAGCCCTTCTAAGACCTCCTGGCCCAGCCGCCGGGCGGACCTCATGCGGGGAGCCATTTTGCAGGCTCCGCCAGCATCGCGCGTCTGACTACCTGTATGTACCCTTCAGAGGCGAGCTTCACTCGCTGTGAGAATCGTCAGCACACTATGCTTTGTCGGGGGCTCCCACGAGGACAAGGCAGTACCCTCGGCCTTTTTCGGTGACCGGGTTGCACCAGGCCGCAAAAGGAGACAGGTTCTGCCGCATTCGGGTGATGTCGGTCCGGAGTTGCTCCGCCGAAGCGTCAGTTCCCCATTCCCCAGGTTTGGGCAAGGATCTCCTCGGCACGGAAATACTGATTGGGACTGGCCAGGAAGATTTGCAATAATTGTTGCGTTTGAGCCGGGCCTGATCTTGCAGACATTCAGCCCGACCCATTGAGAGATTCGCTGAGGATGAAGGGAAGGGGCAAGGGGACGACCCGATAGCACGGATTCTGATCGTCGATGACGAACCTGACGTCCGGTACCTGATGCGGCTGATCTTCGAGAGCGCCGGCTACCAGGTCACCGAGGCCCGCCATGGCGTGGCCGGCTTGAAGTCGGTCAAGGCCAGGCAACCGGACCTCGTGACCACGGATGTCATGATGCCAATGATGGACGGCCTGGAGTTCATCGAGCGCCTGCGTGGCGACCCGGAGACGGCCGCGATCCCGATCCTGGTCGTCAGCGGCAACTCCGAACTGGCCATTGCGGCCAACACCCGTCTAGGAAAACCATTCGACCCACAGGCTCTCTTGCACGCCGCGGCCCTCCTTATCCGCGAGAATGGCGGCTGACATGGCCCGACTGCAAACCGGCATTGCGGACCTCGATGTGATTCTCGGCGGCGGACTCGAGCCGGGCTCGCTCGTCATCGTGGCCGGGGCCCCCGGCACGGGCAAAACCATCCTGGCCCAGCAGATCTGCTTCGCCAATGCCACGCCCGAGCACAAGGCTCTCTACTACACCACCCTGTCCGAGCCGCACTCCAAGCTCGTCCGGCACCTGGAGCCCTTCGAGTTCTTCAAGCCGGCGGCGCTCGGCCACAGCGTGGACTTCATCCATCTAGGCGAGCTGGTGCAGGAAGCCGGCCAGGACGGGCTGGAGCCCGTCGTGTCCGAGGTGGTCCGGAAGTGCTTTGAGACCCGGCCGGCGGTTGTGGTGATCGACAGCGCCAAGGCACTGCGCGACTTCGTGAGCGAGCGGGAGCTGCGGACCGCGCTCTATAGCCTGGCGAGCCGCGTCGCGCACACCGACGCCGTCCTGCTGTTGGTGGGTGAATACACGCCGCGGGAGATCGAGGGCGGGGTCGAGTTCTCCCTCGCGGACGGCATTATCCAGCTGGCCTACGAGCCCCATGAGCCGGTGGACCGCCGCTGGCTGCGCGTCGTGAAGCTGCGCGGCGGCGACCACCTGGTCGGCAAACATTCGTTTCGCATCCGGCAGAAGGGCTTCGAGGTGTTTCCCCGACTGGAGACACTGGCGCCAAACGGCACCGTCGAACCGGATGGGCCCGTCGCCAGCGGCGTGTCCCGGCTCGACGAGTTGATGGGTGGGGGGATCCGTGCCGGGCAGGCCACCGTGGTCCTCGGACCGTCTGGCGCCGGCAAGACCATCCTCGGGCTTCGCTTCGCCGCCGAGGGCCTCGAAGCAGGAGAGCGCTGTCTCTACGTCTCCTTCCAGGAAACAGCCGACCAGCTCGCCAAGAAGGCCGCCAGCTTCGGCTGGGACATGGCGAAAGCCCGGGAATCGGGGCAGCTCTCCATCCATTACGTTCCGGTTGGCGAGCTGGATCTCGATACGATCGCGGCCGCCGTCCGCCGGGAGCTGGTCAAAGGCTCGGTTCGTCGGGTCGTGGTCGACAGTCTTGCGGAGCTGGTGTTTGCGGCCCGCGAGGCGGAGCGGTTCCCCGCCTATTCCCGCAGCCTGGTGGGATGGATCCGCGCCGCCGGCGCCTCGGTCCTGATCACTAGCGAAACGACCACCCTCGGACCGATGACGGAGCCGATCGGCGGGTTGTCATTCCTTTTCCACAACGTCATCATGCTCCGCTACCTGGAAATCGGCTCGGAACTTCGCCGGGCGATCAACATCATCAAGATGCGAACCAGCAACCACGACAAGGGCGTGTTCGAGTACGTGATCGACAAGCATGGGCTCACGATCAAGGACCGCTTGGAGGGGGTCACCGGCGTCCTCGGATGGAGCGCGCTGAGGAGCAAGAGTTGAGCGCGGACGATCCGCCGCCGCCAACCGCGCAGCCTGACCGGGATCCCTATCCGGGCGAGCAAAACACCCGCCTCAGCGGAGCCTGGACCGCGGTCGTCATTGGATTGCTGGCGCTGGTGCTAATCCTCGTCTTCATCCTTCAAAACCTACAGAGCGTCGAGATCTCGTTCCTGGTCTTCCACGGTCATCTGCCACTAGCTGTTGCGCTGCTATTCGCCGTGATCCTCGGCGCGACCATCGTCCTGGCCTTCGGCGGAGCTCGCATCATGCAGTTGCGCATGGTTGCAAGGGCTTCCCGTCGCCGAGGCGTCAGCTCGAGCCCGCCTGCCGACTGATCAACGCCAACCCTGACCGTTAGGTGGATTGCGTAATCCTGATACCACTCCCCGCGCAACATCTTTGCGCACTATGTCGCCGATCAATGATTCTGTCCGTTTTGGGGACCCAACGATTTTGATCAAGCTGGTGTACTGCATCACCCGGCGACCCGGAATGACGCTCGAGGAGTTCTCACGATATTGGCGCGAGGTGCACGGTCCAATCGGCCGGCGCATTCCTGGGCTGCGGCGGCTCGTCCAGAGCCATCGGGTTCCGGATCCGGCGGACACGGCCTTCCCCGATTTCGACGGCATGGCCGAGCTCTGGTTCGATGATATGGCCGCACTAGAGGCCGCCCGGCGCTCGCCCGAGTGGCAGGCCTCGAGCGCAGACGAGGCGAATTTCATCGATGGAACTCGGACCGCGAGCTTCGTCGCCGAGGAGCGGGCGATCCCGTGTTAGAGAGGATTCCGAATCCTCCAGGCGCGCGGATGAGTGCATTCCGGTGTGAGCACGCCTGAACGCGGTGAGTCGATGTCTAGCCGCACTTGGACTGTTTTCGGTTTCGGCGGCCGCCAAGAGGCTTCACTCAGGCTCGCGTCGTATCTCTGCCAACCACGCCTGAGCCCCGTCGGAGTCGATCGTGACGTCGAACAACGCCGGTTCGATCGAGTCGATCGACCAGCCAACCGCGAAGGCGCTCCTCAGCTCCGCATTGGAAACCCGGCGGGGGCCCCAGTCGCCGGGCTGGCGATCGCTGAAACACATCATGTAGTACATGCCACCCGGCCGAAGGGCAGAACGGAGGCTCTGGACAAAGATCGGGCGTTGTTCGTCGTCGAAGACGTGGAAGACCCCACTGTCGGTAACCACGTCGAAAAGCAGCCCGAGTTGCTCGAGGTGGAGCGCGTCCGCGACCTTCAAGGTCGCCCTGATGCCGCGCGCTTTCGCCTTGGCTCGAGCACGCTCGATCGCAAGTTCGGCGATGTCGACTCCCATGGCGTCAGCACCATGCTGCGCCGCAAGCATTACGTGTTCTCCGGTTCCACAGCCTACGTCGAGGGTCCGCCCCATCAGCTTGCCGGCCTGCGCAAGCCGCACGAACTCGGGCTGGGGTCGGCCGATGTCCCAGGGCGGCGATCCTTCGTAGGCACTATTCCACTGGTGTCGGTCGGCCACCGAATCAGCTTAGCCGCGAGGAGGCGCGGTGACGCACCTCCGGCGTGGGAGCTTCAACCCAAGCCCCCTGAGGAGGTCGAGGCTGAGGCTGCCGCTACCACACCACAGCAGCCCACCGCCGACCCCGACTCTCGCCTGGCTCGCAAAGGGGTGGTTCGGATCGCCCACCTCTAGGCCGCAACCGCTTGTTGAGGGTGAAATCGGGGCGGCTGCCCGACGCAATCCGAACCAATCGCAGCGATGAATATCCCTCCCCCCCCACCAAAACCGGCTCGCCCGACCGCTTCCCTAAACCTCGTGAGGTTGAAATCCCTCTCAGAACGACACGGCGTGTCGGTCGCCGCGGTCGCCGTTGCCTGGACGCTGAGCTGGCCGGGCGTCAGCGGCGCCATCGTCGGGGCCCGCTGTCCGCGGCAGGTGGACGGGTGGATCAGTGCCGGAAACCTGACGCTTGATGCCACGGACCTGGCGGAGATCGCCGTCGCGGTCGAACGGACCCAGGCCGGGTCCGGGCCCACCCAACCCGCGGTCAACGAGCGCTACGGCAACTGGCTCGAGCATGGGCTCGACCCATCGTCGCTGGAAGGCGCGATCGCGCGGATGGTGTTGCCGGCTAGCCGCTGATCAGGGTTTCGGGGCAGGCTTCGAGGCCGCCTGTTCAGCGGTGCGCACCAGGGCGTGGGCGATCGCTTCGACGACTGACTCCTCGTGCGGGCGGATCGTGTTTCGCGCTTCGCGTTGCAGTCGCCTCGGCACCATGTCGTGAATCACCTGCTCCACGACCCTGGCCCACTCATCGGTCAGGATGTGCGTCAACTCGTGCACCATGACGACATCGCCGCGTTCCACCAACACGTCCTGGCGGAACTGGAGTTCCGCTTCGAGGAATGTGGGGCTGATCTCCGCGTAGCCTTCCGCTCCCCGCAGCTTCGGCTTGTATGACGTCCGAATGGTCCAGGCGGCGAGACCCATCCGCTGCACCCAGGTCGCGAGCCGCCCTTCGAACCATTCGGGTGGTCTGAGCTCGCGGTGCCCCGGAGCTCGTTCCGGCGTTTTCGTCTGTCCCGCGTCAACGGCTTGTTGTCGCTCCGGCTCGCTCATAGCCGAATCCTAGTCGACGAGAATGCGGGCAAGCTACCGATTGCCCAGGCCGCGCGGCTCAGCCCGAGCTTGGAGATGCCTAGATACTGTGAAACCCTGCGCTGCCGTAGCAAGCAGCGGACGGCCACCACGTTCCATGCGGTGATCAGCGTGCCGGGGCAGCCCGACTACGTCTGGGTGGCCTGCGCCGACTGCACCGGCCTGATGATCGAGGACTACGCGACGTAGCTGTCACCGGTTTCACAGGGTCGCGACCCGAATCGAGTTGTACTCAGTATGGAACAAGAACGGGCTAGCATAAGCACCCACGCGATCATGGATAAGGTCCGCGAGATGGGCCTCTATCCCGTCGTCGTCGCCGAAGGTCGATTCACGTCATCGAAGCGGCTGGCACATGCGATGGAAGTCGCCTACAAAGCGCTGTCCGCGCCTGACATTCGCATTGCGGAACCCGTGCGTCCGGGTCAGGGCATTACCGCAGTAACCATCAGCTCGACCGGCCCGGCAGCCTCCTAAAACCTCGCGATCGTCTGCCCGGTTCGAGCTAGTAGCCCGGCGGTCGTCGGAAGCCGCCGGTGATCGTGGAGAGCGCGTCGGCTACCGCCAGCAGGCGCGATTCACCCCACCGTTTTCCTACCAGCTGAATCCCAATCGGCAGACCGGCGTGGTCCAGCGTGTACGGCAGCACCACGGCCGGGTGGCCGGTGTAATTGAACAGGGCGCCATGTGCACTGACGGTCCAATACGAGACCTCCTGGCCGTCGACCTGCAGGGGTGATCCAGGATCGCAGTGCGGGAACGCCGTCGTCATGGAAGCTGGGCAGAGGAGCACGTCCCACCGGTCGAAGAATTGCTCCCAGGCGATGATGGACTGGTCGCGCCGGTCCAGCGCTTCCACGTACTGGGCGAGCGTCGCCGGTGGTTCCTGCCCTCCCGGCTGGACGGCGCCGATCATCATTCCAACCAGCGCCCCGCCGCCGGCGAGCTCCTGGTTGAAGTCGAGCGATGGCAGTGGGGCTTCCTCAACCACCCGACATAGTGGAGCAAGCGTGCTGGCCACCTGTGCGATCGCCGCGCGGATTTCTGCCGCGACCGGGATGGCCGCAAACGTTGGGGCAACGGCGATCCGAAGGTCTCCCAGCTCGATCGCGGCCGCGGGGCCGACCGGCACCGGGGGTACGTCGGTATCGAGGCCATCCGGCCCAGCGATGATCGAGTACAGCAGCGCCAGGTCGTCGACGGTGCGCGCCATCGGTCCGATGGTCGACATTATTCGGAGCGGTCTGGGCCCTGGAAGGCCGGGAATCAGCCCGGTGAGGGGGACGCGCCGCTCGGTTGTCTTCAGGCCGAATACGCCGCAGAAGTGAGCAGGAAGTCGAATCGATGCGGAAAGGTCGGTGCCGACCTCAAATGGCGTCATTCCAGATGCCAGGGCAGCCGCCGCCCCACCGCTGGAACCGCCCGGAGTGCGCGCGATATCCCATGGGTTGTTGGTGCGGCCGAAAATCGGATTGATGGTTTGAAAATCGGCCAGCATCACCGGCACGTTCGTCTTGCCGATGAGAAGGCCGCCCGCAGCCTTGAGACGGGCGGCAACCGCCCCATCCTCTTGAGGTACGTAGTTGGCGAGCGGCGGGAACCCGGTGGTCGTCCGCAGGCCCGCGGTCGCATGAGCGTCCTTCAGCGTGAAGGGCACGCCGTGGAGCGGTCCCCAGTTCTCCCCGCGAGCCAGGGCCTCATCCGCTTCCCGCGCGCGTTCAGCCGCGTGCTCGGCGTCGAGCGTAATGACGGCGTTCAACGCGGGATTGTGTGTTGCGATCTGGGCTAGATGCCCACTCAGGACTTCCGTGGCCGAAACCCGACCTGCCCGAATTGCTCCGGCCAGCTCGGTAGTACTGGAGAAAACGCTATCGGTCGTGATCGTTGGTGCTGGTGTCTTGGCTTTCATAGTGGCTAGCGGACGGCAGTGTTGGCGTTTGAAGCAGTCTTGCTCATGATCGCCTCCTTCTGTGCGATGAGTTCTCCGTGCGCAGGGCGTCTAACCAATTGGACACCCGATGCCAGCGCCACAACCCAGCGCGATCACCGTCGTCTTCTGCGACGTCCAGGGGTTCGCCGCCGACGCGGTGACGGTGGGCGCGCTTGCACGGCTGCAGCTGGCTGCCCGCCGCCATCAGTGCCAGGTCAGGCTGAGGGGCGCATCGAACGAGCTCCGTGAGCTCGTGGCCTTCATGGGGTTGCGCGACACCCTGCCCTGCTGCCGCGATCAGTCGATGTGATCGGGCAGGCCGAACAGGGGAAACAGCTTCGCGGTATCGAGGAAGAAGGTGAACTCGACGATGCGGTCCTTCGCCGTCTCGACCACCAGGAGAGCCCAGGGATCGCGGCCAAGTCCGGATTCGCTCGGCTTGTACTGTCCGAAGGCCACCGAGCCGTTCGCCCCGGTCGTGGGTAGGAGCCGCGAGCCGCGACAGCCGATGCCCGGCCCGAACCACCATGTAAGGATGTTCTCTCGGCCCTGCAGCCAGAGGTCGTACGGCGGCATCGACTGCTTGGCGTCCTCCTGGATCAGTGCCGTGAGCGCGCTCAGGTCGTAACGCTCGAAGGCCTGGACGTAACGCGCGAGGAGCTGCTTCCGAGCCTCGTCCATTTCCGGGATGGGATCGTTCGAGCTGACGCCGCTTGCCTCCAGCGTCTCGCGCGCGCGTTGCAGAGCGCTGTTGACGGATGCCACACTGGTGTCGAGGAGCTCGGCCACCTCCTTGGCTTTCCAGCGGAGGACCTCACACAGGATCAGCACGGCCCGCTGTCGGGCAGGGAGATGCTGGAGCGCCGCCACGAAGGCGAGACGGATCGACTCCCGCGTGACCGCGAGGTCGGCCGGATCACCAGCCTCGGCGAAGACGCTGTCCGGGATGGGCTCGAGCCAGGCAACCTCGGGGAGCCAGTGGGCGTTCTCCACAACCGGGGCCTGGGCCGGGCCGAGGTCCATCGGACGGGCTCGGCGGTTGCGCCCGTCCAGCATGTCGAGGCAGACATTGGTGGCAATCCGGTAGATCCATGACCGCACGGCCGCCCGCCCCTCGAAGCGCTCGAAGCCTCGCCAGGCACGCAGTAACGTCTCTTGCACCGCATCCTCCGCCTCGAACGGCGAGCCGAGCATCCGGTAGCAGTAACCGGTCAGCTCGGAACGGTACGCCTCGAGCTGGCTCTCCAACTCGATCGGCGCGATGGTACGAGACGGAACCTCCACCGGGGTCATCCTACGGCTTAGACGGTGACGAGGGCCTGAAATCATCTGCGTTTAGCGAAGAACCGCAGCGCAAAGCCACCGGCAGAGCGTCGCGTCCGCACATCGGTGACGGCCAGACGCCCGAGCAATGCCTCCAGCTGTCCGGGGCCCATCATTCCGGTGCTGCGCGGCCCGTCATGGTGCCCATGGTGCAACGGTGCGCCGTGGAGCAAGTCATAGCCGACGAAATAGCCGCCCGGGCGGATAACGCGGATGGCTTCGGCCGTCGCCCCGGCCCAGTCACCGACATGGTGGAGCATCGCAAAGGAGAGCACGACGTCGAAGCGGCCATCGGCGAACGGGAGGGCCGTGGCGTCGACCCGTTGCGCCGTCGCTCGCGGCCCGAAACGCGCGAGGCTCCGCTGCGCAACGGCGACCATTTCGGGGTCGTAGTCCGTGGCGACCAGTCGGAGCGCGGGAAACTTACGGAGCAGTTGCGCCGCCATGGCTCCGCTACCGCTGCCGATCTCAAGGGCTTCACCGCTTGGCGAGAAACCCTGTAGGGCCCAAGGAAGCAGGACCCAACGGGCGAACGCCCGGTATGGCGGGCTCGTGCAAAAGCTCCTGGCAAGCGCCGACATCTCAGGCATCGCGACTATGTTGTCAGGTTAGAGTGCGTGGATAGTGGCGCAGGCTGATCCGTGCTAAGCGTCTGCCCGGGATGCGGCCTACAGCGCCCCAGCATTGGCCTGGATCTAGATCGAAAGGCCAATGCCTCCGGGGATTGTCGCGCCGTGATGAATGAGATGACGTACTACACACTCGCCCACGGCGATCCCAAATTCATCCACCAGCACCTGGTCGACGCCTACGGGGCCCAGCACGTACGCCAATCGAACCCAACCATCGGGGCGGCGTTCGCGCTCGCCGGCCTCTACCTCGCCGTTGAATTGGGGTTCACCGGCCGCCAGGTCCAGAAAGCTCATATGCGGATGGCCCGGAGATCGAAGCAGTGGCCCCGCTTCGTCCCGCCCGAGCATGTCGGGCCGCTGACGGTGGCGGACGTGGTGGCGGTTGAGCCTGGGCCGCGTCGAGACGAGAGACTGATGGAGTGGTGCGCCAGCGTCTGGAGCGCCTGGTCACCGGAGCATGTCCGCGTGAGACAGATGGTTGCGGCGACCGATGATTTTGGCGCCGGGAGGAGGTCGTAAGAGCATGAGTTCGGTCACGTGCCAGATCTCGATCTCGCTCGACGGCTTCGTCGCCGGGCCGAACCAGGGGCTGGAGAACCCGATCGGCGAGGGTGGGCTGCGCCTGCACCGGTGGGTATTCGAAACCGCCAGCTGGCGGGAGCAGCAGGGGGAGGCCGGCGGCGCGGATAGCGTCGATTCGGACGTGGTCCGCGATCTCTTCACGAATGTCGGCGCCTACATCATGGGCCGCAAGATGTTCGGCGGCGGCGAGGGGCCATGGGATGAGACGTGGACCGGCTGGTGGGGCGACGATCCCCCCTACCATGTGCCGGTTTTCGTCCTGACGCACCATCCGCGTCCGCCGTTACCGATGCAGGGCGGCACCACCTTCGCGTTCGTGACCGACGGGACCCAATCGGCGCTCGAACAGGCCCGGGCGGTTGCCGGCGACAAGGACATCGTCATCGCCGGTGGCGCGCACACGGTGCAGCAATTCCTGCGAGCTGGTTTGCTCGACGAGCTCTCTCTGCACATCGTGCCGGTCATCCTCGGTGCTGGTGAGCGCCTGCTGGAGAACGTCGGGGATCCCACCCTCGAACCCGTGGACGTCATCGCCTCACCGGCGGTCACGCACGTGAGGTACCGCATTGTTCGCTAAGCTGCCCAGGTGAGCCGATTCATCGATGTGAGCCATCCGGTGGTGGAGGGCATGGAAACGTACAGGCCGTTGCCCACGCCGCGCGTCGAGGTGCTGAACGACTATGACGCATCGCGGTACGACGGCAAGGCGGAGTTCCTGATCGCCTCGTTTCACTTATGCGGCAACACGGGGACATACGTCGACTCGCCGCGCCATCGGTTCCGGGAAGGTGCGGACCTTGCTGCACTTCCCCTCGACCGCCTCGCCGACCTTCCCGTCGTCGTCGCCGACGCCACGGGCGCCGGTCGCGCGATCGGCCCTGACGTCCTGCCAGACGGCGACCTGCGCGGCAAGGCCATTCTTGTGCGCACCGACTTCTCGCGCAACTGGGGCACCGACAGCTACTTCAGTGGCAGTCCGTATCTGACAGCCGCCGCATGCAGGAGGCTCGTTGACGCTCGGCCGGCCCTGGTCGGGATCGACGCATTGAACATCGATGACATCTCCGACATGTCGCGACCAGCCCATACGCTCTTGCTCGGAGCCGGCATCCCAATCTGTGAGCACATGACGAACCTCGGGTCGCTGACGTCAGGTGCGGGACGTCTGCACGCCGTCCCAATCGCCTGGGTCGGCGGCGGGACGTTCCCGGTGCGGGCATACATCGTCGCGACATGATGGCCGATGTCTTCCGCCATTTCTACGACTATCACTTCAGTGAGAACCGGAACATCTGGGATGCGTATGTCACGTCGCTCTCCGATGAGCAGTTCACGCAGGACGTGGGCTACTCGCACGGATCCGTCCGAAACCAGATCCTGCATCTCATGAGCGTTGATGACGCCTGGTTCAGCGGATTGCGAGGCGTCGAGATCCCAGACTCGCTCGACCCGGCCACCCTTGTGGATCGGAAGAGCATTCGTCGTCACTGGGACGCCGTCGAGCAACGGATGCGCGAGTATCTTGCGGAGCTACGCGACGACACGCTCTTCGAGAAGCCGTTCGCAGAGGGGGAGGACAAGGATCTCGTCGCCTGGCAGGTGCTGCTCCAGGTCGCCAATCACGGCACCGATCATCGAGCACAACTGCTCAGGCTGCTGAACGATCTGGGCGTCAAGACCGTTTCTCAGGACTACATCTTCTACGTCTACGACCACCCTACCCTGGATCTCGCCCAGAAGGGGCGTGAAAAATAGGGATACGCTTGAGGTAATCCGTCAGTCGGTCAGGCGAGGAGATCGGCGGATATTTCGTCTGGGACGTCGCCCTCGGCGGACCTCTGCTGCGCGCTACTTTTCCCCTGCGGTGTGAGGCACCGGCTCGTTCTCAATCGGGCCTTCCCCGGCCGATTCGCTGATCTCCTCGGACAGGCGCGGGAGAGCCTCCGCGTGGACCTCCCCGGACGGGCTCGCGGATAGTGGCGTATCTTCCCCGCGTTGCGCCCGGTAGAAGGCACCGAGGAGGACGTTGAGCAGCCCCGCGACCGGGACCCCGAAAAGTGCGCCGAGAATGCCCCCAAGCTCGGCCCCGATCAAGAGAGCCGCCATGGCGACCAGTGGATGAATTCGGGTGGCGGAACCCATCACGCGGGGTCCAAGGATGTACGCCTCGATCGCGTGGCCGCCGACCGCCGCAACCAGGGCCAGAAGCCCAACCACCGGTCCCTTGAAGACGAGCGCAATGAGCACCGCCAGTCCCATTCCGACGGGCGCGCCGATCAGCGGGAGGAACTCGAGGAAGAAGGTCAGGATCCCGAGAACCACAGCGTAGGGGACTCCGACCACCGTCATCGCCACGCCGGTGTACGTGCCCATGACAAGCGACATGAGCAACTGGCCCCGCGCGTACTGGCCGAACGTGGTGCCAACCGCCAGGAGCGTGAAGTCGTAGACCGCTTCGTGCCCGACAAAGAGCTTGCGCATACTGGCGATCAGCTGGCGGCCTTCCACCAGGAGGTAGATTGAGATGACGAGCACCAGGAGGATGTTGATCAGCGTTCCCAGCGTCCCGCTCAGGATCCCGAGGACCGATCCGAGGACGGCGCTGCTGATCGCGGCAGCCCCGCTCGGAAGACTCAGCTTGAGCGGAATGCCCGCGCTATCGATCGCGTCCTGCAGGTAGCGGATGAAGGCGATGGCTCGCGATTCCAGCGCCGGTAATTGCTTGGCCTGGCCGATCAGCGCCGGTGTCACGAGCGCGATCACTCCGGCGATCAAACCGATGATGACGATGTAGAGCACCAGCACGGCGACGAGCCGCCGACTTTTGAAGATGGCTAGCATCTCCATCCGGTCGATCACCGGCGTGAGCAACAAGGCGATGATCCCGGCGAAGATGAACAGCAGGACAACGTTGAAGAGGTGGACGATGAGGTACTCGCTCTGGTGATAGAGCATCACCGCCGTGAGCGCGATCAGGAGATAAACGAGGATCCGGACCGGGCGCTCGAGGTGGCGCCAGGCCCTGGTCAAGACCCGTTGGTCATCCGCCATGGGGCCCAGTCTCGCAGACCAGCCCTCGGTGAGGAGCGGGGGCGCTACCTCACTGGGTGGGATTCCGGGGTTTTGCGCGTCCGCGTCGCGGCGCCGACGCCGGATGGCCGATGGCGTCGCGGCTTTGCCGGAGTCATGTACCGTTCGGCCCAGTCGCCCAGCCTGAGGAGGCCGGGGCCAATCGCCCGCCCACTCTCAGTCAGCTCATAGAGGACGCCAAGCGGCGGCCCATCGAGCACGGTCCTGTCGATCAAGCCGGCCCTGGCCAGCTCGTTGAGACGGTCGGACAGCATGCGTTCGCTGATCCCGGGTATCGTCCGCGCCAGCACGGCAAACCGGGCCGGACTCTGGAGCAACAGGCCGAGGATGACGCCCGACCAGCGCTTGCCCAGCAGAGTGAAGGCTTGCGTCAGGCGCTCATCACACTCGAGCGCCTGGGCGCCCACCTTGCGATTCACGCGGTCAGTGTAGCGCTGCCCGCCAATTACTGCAGGAACTTGCGAAAAGTAAGCTCCGGGTGTTACGTTGCCCCCACGATCCGATCAAATAGGAGGGCGATGGATGGGAACCTGGACCTTTGATCCACTGCACACGCAAGTCGAGTTCTCGGCAAAACACCTGGGAATGATGACCGTTCGAGGTAACTTCACCGAAGTGGCGGCGATCGGTGACGTCCACCCCGACCACCCGGAGCGTTCGAAAATCGACGTCACCATCCGGACGGCGAGCATCCGCACCCACAACGAGCAGCGGGACAACGACCTACGCCAGTCCTACTTCCTGGAGGTCGAAAAGTACCCCACGATCACGTTCAAGAGCACCAAGATCGAGCCGAAAGGGCCGGACCGGGGCACGATGACCGGCGATCTCACCATCAAGGGCGTGACCCATCCCGTGACCCTCAATGTGGTCAAGTACGGCGAATTCAACGATCCGGGGATGGGCCACCGGATTGGCTACGCGGCAGAGACCAAGATCAATCGGAAGGACTTCGGGATGAGCTTCGACATGATGCTGGACGGGAAATTCGTGGTCAGCCACGATATCCAGATCAACATCGAGGGCGAGCTCGTCGAGGTCGAGGACAAGGTGGCGGCCGGCACCAAGAACTGACCGCCGCCTGTGGCGTTATTTCAGGTCTTGGCGGGATAGCGGCTTACGACGATGGCGTAATAGACCAGCGCCAGCAAGATCAACGGTACGATCGCCGAGGTCGATGAAAACCCGATCATCTGGATGATTTCAGCCACGAAGGCGATCGCCAAACCGTAGATCGCGAGCCGTTTGCCGCTCTCGTTCCCCTGGTACATCTGCCAGCCGCCGATCGCGGCCATCACGTCGGCGACCAGGTTGAGAATAACGCCGATCAAGGCAAGGAAGAAGACTCCAACAAAGGCAGACAGGGCGGCGCCAAATCCTAGCAAGCCGAGCAGTGCCAGGAACACGAATAACGCGCCGAGGCCGCCGAGGATGGCGACCACGAGGCCAACCACCTTGGCGTCGAGGTTGAGCTTGACCGGTGGATTCTTGGCGAACGGCGGGTTGACGAGCGTGTCGAGTGCGGCCATATTTCCTCCGTCCGAGTTATTTGCCGTCATAGTAGACCTGCCACACTAAACGCTAGTGTCATATCGGGCTGCGGTCAGCGGTTGGCACGATTTCTACACCCTCGCGGGCACGGCTTCGGCAACACTCGTGGGCCTCCTCTTCGTGGGCCTGTCATTGCACCTGCGGGTCGTGATCGCGAGTCCTGAGGTGCGCAGCCTCGCCCGCGTGACGCTGGCCAATTTCGGCGCAATTCTCTTCGTGACCCTCTTCATGGTGATCCCCGACGATGAGTCGACAGCCGCCTTTGCGCTGATCGCGTCCGGTGTGGCGAGCCTCGTCATCGCGGCGCCGAGCCTGGTTGCCGCAGCTCAACGTGGGGGGCGGAGCCTGCAAATGCAGCGGCGCGATCGGGCCCGCCTCATCCTGCGTTTCGGATTGAGCGCTGCCAGCTTCGTGGCGATCATCGTTGCTGGCGGACTGCTTTTCTCGTCATCCTCGTCGGCGTTCACCTGGCTGGTTGTGGCCATCCTTGTCTTATTGATCGTCTCCTTGCGCAATACCTGGGACTTGTTAGTTACTGTTGGAGACTTCACCCTCAGAGATTGACAACAGCCACGCCGTACTCAGCCTGGAGACGACCCGCAATCAGCGAACGGTGACAGGCCCTGGCGTCGCGCTCGACGCACAGCAGCGCGGACGTCGCATCGTCAGGTAGCGATTCGAGGAACGCTCGCAGGTCGACCTGGTCGAGCACCTCGCGGAGGTAGCGGCGCCGGTAGTCCTCCGCCAGCTCAACGCGCGAGCGTTTGCCAACCTTGAGACGGTCGTCTTCTCGGTATTGAAGCTGGCGCAACTCCGTGGTGGGCGCCAGGTCGGGTAGATGCCGGTACTCGATCCCGTCCTGCTCGAGCGCCGCCTGCAGCCGGAGCGAGTTGGCCCAGGCAAACTCGCGGCCGCGGACGCCCCGCCGCTGCCGGACATCGACCACCATCGCAACCCGATGACGCGTGAGCTTATCGAGGAAGTCGTCGAGGCCCGATTGATACACGCCCACCGTCGCGATCGTCCGCAGAGAAGGTCCCTCTTAGGTGACGCTGACGACCGTTGCCTGCCGCTCCCCTCCAGGGGTCTGGAATGTGACGGTGTCGCCAGCCCGGTGGTCGATCAGGGCGCTGCCCAGCGGTGATGCGATCGACATCAGCCCGCGCGCCATGTTGCCCTCGCTCGGACCGACGATCTGATAGGTGGATTCGCCGAACTCGTCACGGACCACGACCGTCGAGCCGATCCGGGCGACACCCTTCGCGGCGCTCTCCTCGACGACCTGCGCCCGCGTGAGGGTGGCTTCGATCGTCTGGATGCGACCGTCGAGCATCCCCAGGTTCTGCCGGGCGTCGTGATAGGCGAAGTTCTCGCTCAGATCCCCCTGCGAGCGGGCCGCTGCGACTTCCTCGACCATTGCGGGACGGCGCCCGCGCAGCTCAGCCAGCTCGGCCTTGAGGGCCTCGAAGCCGAACGCGGTCATGGGAATGCGCGCGTCACTGTCCCTGGAGGTAGCGATCGATCAATCGTATCGGGAAATGGAAAGGGAGGCGCCGACGAGGATTCACTCGAGGCCGGCGGGCGCGTCGTTCACGATCGTGAAGCCTGCGTCGATCCGGCAGCCGCCCTGACCTAGTTCCATGGTGGCGCTGACGGGGCAGTAGCGCGTGGTTGCGAGATCGATCGCCCTCTTCACCGAAGCCACGTCGAAGGATCCATCGCCGCCAACGACGAACTGCAGGTGGATGTCCGTGAAGGCCTTCGGCCATTCGGGCTGCTGCGTCCCTTCCACACGGATGAACAGCGAGCGCAGTGGCTGATGCATCTTCTGCAGGAGTGAGACCGCGCTGATCGCCGAGCAGGTGGCGAGCGAGCCCAGCAGCACCTCGCAGGGCGTCATTCCGCGACCCTGTCCCAGCGGCGGCGCCTCATCGACCGTGACGACCTGCCCGCGAGGACCCGTGATGTCGAACTGGAATGGCGTGCCGGACCAGCGGGCGGTGACCGTCGCGAGGTTAGCCGGCTGGATGGCTGGCCTCACGGCGAGCACTAGCGTGTCGAACGCCGCGGCGACACCGTCGATCGTCTGCACGTGACGTTTTACGGTTTGCGCGCGGGCCATTGTCAGCCCGGGCAGCTCGGACGCGATCCGGTCGGGCGCGTACAGCACGCTCGGGTCCTGGGGACCGCCGTGGCCGGCGGCGCGATTCTCGAGGTCGTGCCCGACGATCAGCAGCCGTCCACCGGGGCGAAGCGCCCCAGCCGCCTGGTCGAGGACGCCGCGCCGGGCAGCGGGCGGGAGGTGCAGATACAGGATGACGACAAGATCGAACGCCGCCACGGCTGGTCGGTATTGGGTCAGGTCCGCGTGCACCCACTCGACGTCCACGCCGCTGCGTTGGGCGATTGCCGCGCCACGGTCGAGGGCCACCCGCGAGAAGTCCACCGCGGTGACCTGCCATCCTTGCTCCGCCAGCCAGACGGCATTGCGCCCCTCGCCCGTGCCCAGGTCGAGCGCGCGGCCCGGCTCGAGCCCGCTGATCTCCTCGACCAGGAACTGGTTCGGTCGTTCCGTCCAGAGGAGGGTCGCGCCTCGATAGCGCTCATCCCAGTCCTGCGCCTCCATCTCAACTATTCTCTCCCGATGAGGGCATCGCTAGCGAGCGCAGGCATGGGAATAGATGGCGCTCCGCGCGCGTTTCCGGTTGTGTGCCAATGAAGACATCGGAGTTGCAGCGGTTCCGTGCGGAGAAGAACGAGGTGTTTGCCAAGGACCCGCACTCGCCGTTGACGTCCGAGCAACGGCGCGCGTTCGGTGGGCTGGCCTATTTCGACGAGAATCCACGACTCGTCATCCTCGCCAGTGTTGATCGTAATGTTGAGCCCGATGAGGTGCGCATGGCGACCACGGGCGGCGAGGAACAGGTCTACCGTCGCTATGGTCTCGTGCGCTTCCAGGTGGACGATCAGCCGGCACAATTGGTCCTGTATGCCTCAGATGATTCAGACGAGCTCTTCATCCCGTTCCGGGACGCCACATCGGGGCACGAGACTTATCCCGCGGGCCGCTATCTGGAAGTGCACGCCCACGGCGACGACGTCACGATCGACTTCAACTACGCGTACAACCCCAACTGCGCATACGACCCATCCTGGAGCTGTCCCGTGCCGCCTCCGGAGAACTGGCTCAAGGTCCCGATCCGCGCCGGCGAGAAAACGTTCGCGGGCGGGCATGACACTACGTCCTAACACCCGTTGAGCGTCCAGAGCGCCGGCCTCGTTCTCTATCGCCGACACGACGGGAAAGTCGAGGTGCTCCTCGTCCATCCGGGGGGGCCGTTCTGGCAGAAACGTGACGAGGGTGTGTGGTCGATACCGAAGGGTGAGCTCGCCGAGAAGGAAGCAGCCTTCGACGTGGCCCGGCGCGAATTTCAAGAGGAACTCGGGGCGCCCCCACCTGGAGGTCAGATCACATCGCTCGGCGCCGTGCGGCAGGCGGGAGGCAAGATCGTCCATGCTTGGGCTGTGCTGGGCGACCTCGACGTCACCCGGACGACCAGCAACACGTTCGAGCTGGAGTGGCCGCCGCGGTCCGCGAAGATGCAGACGTTCCCTGAAGTCGATCGGGCCGCATGGTTTGACCTGGACACCGCGCGTCGCAAGCTGATACCCGCCCAGCGCGCTTTCATCGATCGCCTGGAGGAGCAGCTGTGACGTTTGCTGAGCTGAGCGGCTACCTCGACCGGCTCGAGTCGACCAGTAGCAGGAACGAGCTGGTAAAGACGTTGGCTGAGCTGTACACGAAGAGCTCGCCTGACGAGATTCAACCGCTGACCTACTTGATCCAGGGGCGGCTGGTTCCCTTCTTCGAGCCGGTCGAGATCGGCCTCGGCGAGAAACTGGTGATCGCGGCGATCGCCCAGGCGTTCGGGACGCCCGGTGAGGAAGTCGCGAAGCTCTTCGGCCGGCTCGGCGACCTCGGGTTGGTGGCGGCCCAGCTCGCGGAGCGCGGGTCGAGCGCCTCGCCGCCCGTCGCCGAAGTGCACGCCCGGTTGATGGAAATTGCCGTTGCTGCCGGCGCCGGGTCGGTCGAAAAGAAGCGCTCGCTCTTCGCCGCCTTGCTGAACCAGGTCGACCCGACGTCCGCCAAGCACCTGGTGCGGATCGCCCTTGGTCGCTTGCGGCTCGGCATCGGCGATCCCACGGTGCTCGATGCGCTCTCGTTTGCGAAGAAGGGCGACAAGTCGCTTCGGCCGGTGCTCGAAGGCGCGTACAACCGTGTGTCCGACCTTGGCCTGATCGCCAGGACCTTCTGGTCCGGTGGCGAAGGCGAGGTCAACGCGCTGAAGATCACGGTCGGACGGCCGATCCGGAGCCAGCTCGCCGAGCGCCTCCCCAACCCGGAAGCGGTCATCAAGCGGCTCGGATTGGTCGCCGTCCAGCCGAAGTACGACGGCATCCGGGTGCAGATCCACAAGAACAGCTCGGCTGTGCGCGTCTTCTCGCGCAACCTCGAGGATTACACCCTCATGTTCTCCGAGCTCACCGCGGCCGCCCAACAGTTGACGGACGAGACGCTCATCCTCGACGGTGAAGCGATCGCCTATAGCAAAGAATTGGAGGAGTACCTGCCCTTCCAGTTGACCGCGAGCCGGCGGCGGCAGCACGGCATCGAGCAAGCCGCCCAGGATCTGCCGCTGGTCGCCTTCATGTTCGACATCCTCTACCGCAACGGCCGCGACCTGACCGAGATGCCCTACGAGGAGCGGCTCGCGCTGGTCGATGACGTGATCGCCGGCTCGACCGTGCTGCTCCCTGCTCCAATCATCAAGACCGACTCGGTCGAAGTCCTGACCAAGACGCTCCTTGACTCGATCAGCCAAGGCCTGGAAGGCGTCGTCGTCAAGCGACCGGATTCGAAATACCAGGCGGGCGCCCGCAACTTCAACTGGGTCAAGCTCAAGCGCCATACGAGCGGGGAGCTCAACGACACCGTCGACCTGGTCCTGATCGGCTACTACTTCGGAAAAGGCAAACGGGCGGAGTTTGGAGTGGGCGCGCTGCTGGGGGGCGTCTACGATGCGGAAAACGACCGGTTTGCCAGCATCACCAAGCTTGGGACCGGCTTATCCGACGCTGAATGGCGGCAAATCCACGAGCGCGCGGACAAGCTGCAGGTCGATCAGCGGCCGGCGCGGGTGGATTCGATCCTGGTGCCGGATGTGTGGCTCAAGCCGGAGGTGGTGGTCGAAGTGATGGCGGACGAAATCACGCCGAGCCCGAGGCACACCGCCGGCAAGATCGGGGACGAGCCTGGGTTCGCGCTTCGTTTTCCGCGAATCGTCTCCTTCCGCAGCGCGGACAAGAGGCCTGAGGACGCGACGACCGTCAAGGAGATCGCCGAGCTGTTCGCGCAGCAGCGGCAGCGTAAGCAACCCGCCTGAGGTCGCAGCGAGTTAGAAGCGGTGCAGAATCGGGACCCGCGGCGCGATCACGTAGTTCAGCTGGACCAGGAAGATTAGCCAGATGCTCACCCAGGTCGGAAAGATGAGGCAGGTGGCCGTAGCGATCGCATACAGCGACTGGGCGATCAAGATGCGGCCGCGCATGAGTGGGGTCACGTCGGGCATTTCCGTCTCCTTGAACAGGCCCGCTCGGAGCCCATATTGGAGTCCGGCGAGGAGCGTCATGCCAAGGAGCACGATGTTCAGCCAGTACGCTACGAGCGCCACACGAAAGGTTGGGAAGCGCGCCAACAACGCCGTCGAGAAGGGCACGAGGGTCACGGCGAAAAGAAAGAAAAGCTGCAGCCACGAGTAGTTGCGATTACTCCGCGCCAGCTGATTGAGCTGCGTGCCCTGGCCAACCCAGAAGATGCCCAGCGTCATGAAGCTCAAGGCGTACACGAGGACATTCGGCCCAAGCCCGAGCAGCGCGTGCCAGAGCTCGCCCTCGGTTCTGGCGGCGCTCAGTGCCGGCACTGACAAACCTAGCACGAGCAGGGTCATGCCAACCGAGAAAACGCCGTCCGAAATTCCGGCGATGCGGTCGACGTTCGTGCCTGCGAACTCGTTAAAGCGGCGCCCGCTCCCCGGAAACAGATTCACTCGGTAAGAATGACAGAGGCCGTTGCCTACCTCGCGGGCGGCGAGTTTATTGCAAACGGCGAACGGCAGGCGGTATCAGGCCGAGTCCTGGGCCCGTTTGATGCCAGCCAGGATGAGATCGAGCCCGTACTCGAATTCGTCGCCGTAGATGTAGCCCGGCTTCATGGCGCGGTCGACGGCCATCTCGGCCAGGAGGGGATACTCGCCGGGCCGGAACCCCTCGATGATGTTTTCTGCGACCTCGGCCACGTCGCCTGGCTTTCGGAACGGCAACGTCGACTCTGTCAGCGTGAAGCCATAGATGTAGCTGTCCAGGATCGAGTATGCGTGAGCGGCCATGTCGACCGAGAAGCCCGCTCCCCGGAGACTTCCAAGCACCGCGTTGTGATGTCGTAAGTTCGCGGGACCGGGTGTGGTCCGCGATTCCATCAGGCCGTTTGCCCAGGGGTGGCGCAGGAGAACCTGGCGGACTGAGATCGCCCGCTTTCGCATGGCAGTCCGCCAGTCAGTTTCGCTGGCAGGCAGATCGATTTCGCTGAAAACGACATCGACCATCCCGTCCAGCATGTCCTCCTTGTTGCGGACATGGTTGTAAAGGGACATCGCCTGAACCCCGAGTTTGCCGCCGAGGTTGCGCATGCTGAGCGATTCGATGCCGTCTCGATCGGCGACCCTGATGGCGGCCCGCAGCACCCGGTCCCGGGTCAAGGCCGGGCGCCGCTTTGCGGCTCGTTTCGCTGGTGTGGCCATCCTGGTCCCTTTGCTGTTTCTCATTCTACAGCGTAAGCCCTTGCAAACTTACGCCGTACGTGGTAAGCTAACGTTCGCAAGCTTACGGTGTAAGCAAACCAGCCCGTCAGGGCAACAAGGAAGTGGGAACCATGATTTCGACGGATTCACCGAGGCGTTTAGCGAGAATCGCCGGCGTCCTCTACCTGCTCGTCGGCATCTTCGGCGGCTTTGCCCAGGGCTTCGTGTACCCGAAGGTGTACGCCGCCGGCGATGCGGCGACCACGGCAGCGAACCTGATCGCGAATTCCGGACTGGTACGGATGGGCGTCGTCGCCGACCTGCTGGACAACTCGGTCTGGGTTTTTCTCGCGTTGATCCTCTACCTGCTCATCAAGCAGGTGAACAAGAGGGTGGCGAGCGCAATGGTTCTCCTCGCCGCAATCGGAGCCGGCATCACGATGCTCAACGCCGTTTTCGAATTTGAGGCCTTGCGGGTGGCAACTGGTGCCGTGAACCTGGGGGCCTTTGGCACTACGGGTTCGAATTCCCTCGCGCTGCTCCTAGTCGACACCCAGCATTATGTGTTGCTCATCGCGCAGATCTTCTTCGGCCTCTGGCTGGTGCCGCTTGGATATCTGGCCTTGAGGTCAGGGTGGTTCCCAAAGACACTTGGAATTGGGCTCATCGTTGGGGCCGCCGGCTACCTGGTCGACACGCTCGCCGCGCTCCTCCTGCCCGATGTTGGCAAAGCGATTCACGGCTACGTCACGATCCCGTCGGCAATCGCGGAAATCTGGATGGTCGGATATCTGCTCGTGATTGGCGTGAAGACCAAAAAGTCGCCCGAGCGCATTCCCGTCGCGGCGTAACCCATTCAATCACCAAGGAAATCAGATCATGAACCCGAACAGAAGGACCGCCGTACTGGTGGGAGCCCTATTTCTCGTCGCGACCGCGACATTCATTGCCAGCAATTCGCTGATCACCCCGCCCCTCGCCTCCCATAACATCCTGGCCGCCATCGCCGACCACAGACAGCTCATGATCGCGGCGACGCTGATCGGGGTGATCGAGGGCGTGGTCACCGTCGGAATCGCGCTCGCACTCTATCCGATCCTGAAACTGCAGCATCCGGCGCTGGCTCTCGGCTACACGGGCATGAGGATCGCGGAACTCGCCGTGGCCGCGGTCGGGTTTGGCCTCGGCGGTCTCTTGCTGGTGACCCTTAGTGGAACGCCCGCAAACGGAGGGAATAGTGAGACGCTCAGCACCATTCTCGTAGCGCTGCGTCACTGGACGCTGATGCTCGTCTACGTCTACACCGCCACCGGCGGCTTCATGCTGAGCTACATGCTGCTCAGGACCAGGCTCGTTCCCCGTGGGCTGTCGGTGCTCGGTCTCATCGGTTACCCGGCCTTGCTGCTGGCCGCGGTTTTTGACATGCTCGGCGTTGTCGACACAGTGGGTGGCGCGGGACTGGTCGGGCTCGTTCCGGGAGGCCTGTTCGAACTCCTCCTGCCGATCTGGCTGATCGCTAGGGGATTCAACTTGACCGCAATTGAAAGACTTCGCGTCGCGCGCGTAGCCGGTTAAGTTCCGACTACGCGAAACCGGCTAGCACCTACATATATAGGTGGAGCGGCGAGTCCCGGGGCCGGCAGCCGATGTACCAATGTGGAGGCTCGGTCCCGCCCGGCCCGCTGGCGCCAGGGCGTGGTGAGGGCGTCGGATGCGGCGCGCCGCTGGGCGAGCCCGCCCGTGCTTCCGCCGCGACTGTGGGCGCATCGCCACCAAATACTGCGACTGGTCCTCTGGGCGAATATCCCGCCGGTCGGCGTCCTCGTCTTGCTTCACGGTCAGGACCTAAGAAGCTTCCGCCTGGTGGGGCTGGTCGCCGCTCTGGCGGTGCTCGCGACATTGATCCGCGGCACCCGATTGCTTCGCGCCACCGTCGTGTCGGTCGGCTTGATGGCTTGCGCGGGCCTCGCGGCCTATGCGTCAACCGGACCACAGCGATTCGCCTATTTCGTTGTCATGACGGCCTCCATCGCGCTCTACCGAAGCTGGCCGGTGCTGGCGGTCGCATGCGTGCTTGGAATCGGGGAGGAGCTCGTACTCGGGAGCCCTGGGCTCGCCGCGGTTGGCGCCCTATTCATGCTGATTGTTGGATCTGGCGGGTTGATCGCCTGGTCCATGGACGTCCGCCGGTACCCGCTTGAAGAGGGTCCTGATGAAACCCAGGCAGCAAATCGACTTCGCCGAGCCATCCATCAGGGGGAGCTCGTCCTGCATTACCAGCCGAAGTTTGATTTACGGACACGGCGCATCGTTGGGGTCGAGGCACTCGTTCGTTGGTCGCCCCCAGGCCAGAAGCTGATGTTCCCAGATGCTTTCATCGGCGTGGCCGAGCGCGCGGGCATCATGAAGCCGCTAACGTTCGCGGTCCTCGACCTCGCGCTGCGACAGTTTCGGGAGTGGGATGACCGTGGTCTGACCCTGCCCATGGCGATCAATCTCACTGCGTCGATCCTCGATGACGACGACTTTCCGCTCCAATTGGGGGCGGCACTCGAGGCCGGGTTCGTATCGTCTGCTGGGATAGCGCTTGAGCTCACCGAGTCGGTCGTGATGGCGAAGCCCGACCGGACGCAGCACATCCTCAAGCGGCTGAGCGCGATGGGATTTCAGCTCGCCATCGACGACTTCGGGACCGGCTATTCCTCCCTCGCCTATCTAGGCCGATTGCCAGTCGACGAAATCAAGATCGACCGTTCCTTCGTCATGAAAATGAGCACCAGCGAAGGGGATCGCACCATCGTGCAGGCCAGCATCGATCTTGCCCACAAGTTCGGGAAACGGGTCGTCGCCGAAGGCGTCGAAGACACGACCACCCTCCGCCTCCTCGAGCAGATGGGCTGCGACCAGGCGCAGGGATATCTCATCAGCCGGCCGCTCTCCGCCGCGCATCTCGCAGGGTGGCTCGAGAACTGGGTGCCGCCGGCACTCCTGGCAGCCTAGACATTAGCGGCGGGTGGGCGAGATGAGCGAAGCGGCTCACCTCGCTCCGCTCTTCTTAATTGGCGGGCTGCACTCGCTCGACCACGATGCTGCAGTCGGTCACCAGCGCCGCGATGGCGCCAACCGCCGCCAGCCAAGGAGCGAGAACGGCGCCGGCCACCCCGACCCTCAGGGGTAGTTCGACGATCGTGTGGTCACCCTGCTTGATGCTGATCCGGCGGACATTTCCTTCCTTCAGCAGGTGGACAAGTCGTCTGATGAAAAGGGCGGCGCTGCGAGCGCCGCCCGTTCTTGATTGCGCGGACCTGCTAGCGGGCCCCGGCCGCGACCAGTTCCTTCTTCACCGCTTGCGGCACGACAGCGTCCCGCTTCAAGGTGACTTTGAGCGCGCCGGTTGCCGCCGCCGCCGCAAAGACATCGTAAGCTGCTACCGCATCACTCATCGCGAAGCGATGGGTCACGAACACGGTCGGATCCAGGCGTCCGCCCTTGATCAAGTTCAGCAGCCGCGGAATGGTGTAGCTGTCGACCAGGCCGGTTGTGATGGTGACGTCTCGAATCCAAAGCTTCTCCAGGTGGAGCGTTGCCGGATGTCCGTGCACGCCGACGTTCGCCACGTGGCCTCCTGGCTTGACCAGGTCGGCGCACAGTTCGAAGGTGGCCGGGGTGCCGACCGCCTCGATCGCGACATCGACGCCAAGACTGTCAGTCATGGCCATCACCTGCGCGACCGTATCGCCGGTGGTGTTGTTGATCGTGACATCCGCGCCGAATTCTCGGGCTTTCTTGAGCCGCGTGTCGGCAAGATCGATGGCAATGATCTTTCCGGGTGAGAAGAGTCGGGCGGTCAGGATGACCGCAAGGCCGATTGGGCCCGCACCGACCACGGCGATCGTATCGCCGGGTGATACCTTGCCGTTCAGCACGCCGACTTCGAACGAGGTCGGCAAAATATCGGAAAGGAACAGGACCTGCTCATCGGTCAGGCCCGCGGGGATCTTGTAGACGGACGTATCCGCGAACGGGACGCGAACGTAGTCGGCCTGTGTCCCGTCGATCGTGTGTCCGAAGATCCATCCCCCGCCGCCGGTGCATGCGCCGTAACGCCCCTGCTTGCAGTACGCGCAGCGGCCGCAGGAGCTGATGCATGACAGCAGCACGTGATCGCCGATCTGCACCGTGGTAACGGCCGATCCGACCTCCACGATAGTCCCGACGGCCTCATGCCCCAGGATCGTGCCGCGCTTGGTCTCGGGGACGTCTCCCTTCAAGATATGCAGGTCCGTGCCGCAGATGGTCGTTAAATCGATGCTGACGATCGCATCCGTCGGCTGTTGAATCGCAGGGTCGGGAACCTTGTCCCAACTCTTTTTTCCGGGTCCGTGATACACGAGAGCGTTCATAGAAATTGCCTCCTTATGGCTAATCAGTCGATGCTGTTGAGATGGCGGATGTAGGAGAAAAAGCAGAGGGGGATCAGGCCGAGCAGTGCCAGCACTCCCAACGCCGGCACCAGGGCCGTCGATGCGAGAAGAGAAGTCGTGATCATGGTTTTCATCCGAGCGGTTGCATATGCCGGACGAGATAGGCAGCGGCCTCGGCGCGGCGCGCCACCTCCAGCTTGGCGAGAATGCTCGACACGTAGTTCTTGACGGTCTTCTCGGCGAGTTTCAAGTCGGTGCCGATCTGCCGGTTGGTCTTGCCGGCCGCGACCTCGCCGAGGATCCGCTCCTCACGAGCCGAGAGCCGAGCAAGCCGCTCATCCCCGAGGAGATGCTTGCCCTTCCGAAGGCGGTCGAGAACGCCTTTGGTGACCGTGGGATCGAGGAGGTTCTGGCCGGCGCCGACGGCGCGAATGGCCCGCACCAGGTCACCACCAAGTACCTGCTTGAGGACATATCCGGAAGCCCCAGCCATGATCGAAGCGAACAGCGCCTCGTCATCGGCAAAGGTAGTCAGCATTAGCACGTGAGTGTTGGGAAAGCGGGCGCGGATCTCCCGGGTGGCGTCGATCCCGCTCCCGTCAGGAAGCCGGATATCCATCACCACGACGTCGGGTCGTGCCCACTCAGCCCGCTCAATGGCCTCTCGCACTCCTCCCGCCTCGCCCGCGATGGTTAGGCCTTCTTCTTCCGCCAACAGGGCCTTGATCCCGTCGCGAACAACCTCGTGGTCGTCGACGATCATGATCCGCAGCGGTATAAGCGTGTGGGGGCCGACATGGGCCTGCATAACGAACTCATATTGGCCTGCGAGGGCGATTCCAATCAGGGCCCAACGTCCCGAGATGAGCGGGACGTTAGAGACGCTAGATGGGAACCGCGAACTGAACCGTCGTGCCCTCTGCTGCCCTGCTTTCGACCGTTATCCGCCCGCCGATCGCTAGCGCACGGTCGTTGAGGTTGCGCAGCCCCAGGCCGGTGTGCGGCGCCGCCACGTCGAACCCCTGTCCGTCGTCGTCGATTTCGAGGACGGCCTGGTCGCCGTCTCGACGCAGACTGACCCGGCAGGTCGTCGCCTGCGCGTGCCTGCCAACGTTGGACAGCGCCTCGCGCGTGAGCTGCACGAGGTCGGCCGCACGCGGCGCGAGCTCCGCCGCCACCGTTCCGTCGATGTCGGTCACCGTGGTGACGCCGCTCTTCTCTTCAAAGTCTCGGGCCAGGTCCTCGAGAGCCTGCTCCAGCTGACGATCAGCGAGGATTCCCGGGCGAAGCCCGAAGATGTAATTGCGCAGGTCACGAATCGCCCGGTCGATCTCGGTAACCGCCGACTCGATTCGCGATTCCACCTCGGGATCGCGGCTGCGGACCGCTGTTGCCTGCAGGCCCATCCCTACCGAGAACAGTGACTGGATGACGCCGTCGTGGAGCTCGCGCCCGATCCGTTCGCGCTCGTCGAGCACGCTGAGGCGGTTCAACTCGTCCTGGGCCCGACCATACTCGAGCGCCACCGAAGCCTGGTCGGCGAACGTCTCGACGAGCCCGATGGCCTCCTCGTCAAAGGCGGCCGCGCCGACGGGGTTGGCCACGGTCAATGTGCCGAATGGCCGGCCTCGAAGGACGAGCGGGACGAGCACCATCGGGCCCATGTTCCCGAGGGCGATCATCGGCTGGTAGGCCCGACCGTCCCTGGAAGCATCCGCGAGCACCTCCGGCCGGCCGCTCCGGATGACGTCTCCGGAGACCGATCCCTGCGTGGGTACCGGCAACCCGATCAACGCTCCGGCATGGGCTCCGTCGGCCACTCTGATCGTCAGGGCGTCGCTTCCGCCGCCTGTCGCCGGCGTCACGATTGTTGCCGTCGCGGCGTCCACCAGCTCCCGAGCGCGGCGGACGATGATCTGCAGCACGCGATCGCCTCCCATCCCGGCGAGGATCGCCGCGCTGATTTCCCGAACGGCTTCGAGCCACTGGCCTCGCCGCCTGGTCTCCTTATAGAGCCGCGCGTTCTCGATAGCGACCCCGGCGTGGGTCGCGAGGACGAGGACCGCGGCTTCGTCGTCGGCATCGAACTCCGGCCCACCCTGCTTCTCGGTCAGGTAAATGTTGCCGAAGACCTTCCCACGCGCCATCACGGGCGCGCCCAGAAACGACCCCATCGGCGGGTGGTTGGGGGGGAAGCCGACATGGCGCGGATCGTTCGAGATGCGCTGCAGGCGCAAGGGTTTGGCATCCCTGATCAGAACGCCCAGGATCCCCTCGCCGACCGGCAGCGACCCGATTGCCTGGCGTTGCTCAGGGGTGACGCCCGTCGTGATGAAGTCCAGGAGCCGGCCGTCCGAACCGACGACTCCCAGGGCCCCGTATCGCGCGTCGGTCAGTTTGACCGCCAGCTCGATGATCCGTTGCAGCACAACATCAAGCGACAGGTCCGACGCGAGGATGAGTACGGACTCGAGCAGCTGGTCCTTTCGATCGTTGCTGGATCTCATTCAGGTATATGCACCACGGCTTGAACCCGGGCATCCTCGTCCCGACGCAACCGGGACCTTTGGCCGGTGCGTCGCCGGCCGGCGCTGCCCAGACTCATGATATGGAGTCCTTCCTGCGCTACTTCGTCGAGTTGGAGCTGCCGATGACGGAGGTCGAGACGGCCCTTGACGCGCTACCGGCGGAATGGCTCGCCGGGGTAGCCAACAAGGCCCATGCCCGATCGCTCCGCCTGATACTGGAGGCCGATCCGCTCGTGGGCGATCACCTGATGGGCGCGGTGGTGGTATTCGGTATGCAGCCAGCTATTCACCGGGGATCCACCAGCCTCCGCACCATGGCCTGGGCGCTCGTCGGGCCGCAGACGGCAAGGCCTCTTCTGGAAGCAGACCTGGAGCTCGGCTCCCTGGGTCGCGGCCGTAGTCAGCTGGCGGTCGCCGGTCGCTACTACTTGCCTGGCTCGGTTACGAACAGGCATATCGATCGGGGGACGGCGCAGCGGGTCGGTGAAGCGACCCTCAAGGTATTCGTCGACGGCCTGGCGCGCGTGGTAACAACGCGTGTTCTCGGGGGATCGCCCACTTCGGCAGTTGCCTAGCGTGCCCCGATCGGCCGCCTTGGCAACGGCATCTCTAGCCGAAGCCGCGCGTCCACGACGATGGCGCCGTGCTGGCCGACCATGACCGGATTGCAGTCGAGCTCGGCGATTTCTGCGTGTCCTTCCACCATGGCATTGACTCGGAGCATCACCTCCTCCAACGCGGCGACGTCCGCCTTAGGAGCGCCGCGATAGCCGTCCAGCAGCGGGAAGGTCTTGAGCGAACGCAGCATCTCCCGCGCGTCCAGGTCAGACAGCGGCGTGATCCGGACCGCAATGTCCTTGAGCAGTTCCGCCGTGGTGCCGCCCGCTCCGCAGGCCAGGACCGGCCCAAAGAGGCGGTCATGGACGACGCCGACCAGCATCTCGACGCCCTCGCTGATCATCGCCTGCACCTGGAACCCTGAAAGCACGTGGCCGCCCCGGGCAACTCGCATCGTCATCTCGCGGGCGGCATCCTCGATGTCGTCGACCGTCAATCCAAGGCGGACGCCCCCGGCGTCGGACTTGTGCAGCAGCGTTGGTGCCATCGCCTTGAGGGCCACCCGTCCGCCCAACTCGCCAGCGGCTTCTCGAGCCTGCAGCGGCGTCGCAGCGAAGCGCGTTGGGGCGAGTGCTATCCCATAGCAGGTGAGCAACTGCTGCGTCTCCTCTCCCGTCAGCCATCGGGCCTCGGTGGCCAGCACCGACGAGATAATCCCGGCAGCCTCGTCTGGCCGGGCGTTGGGAAAGTCGCGAACCGTTCCCTCCGGTCGATGACGCCACTCACCATAAACGGCCGACCGGGCCAGGGCGCGCGCGGCGTCTTCGGGGAACTGAAAGGAGGGGATGCTGACTTTCTTGCCCTTGAGTTCGTCGGGCACGCCCTGCGCCGACATGAAGACGCTGATGAGCGGAATGGGTCGTGGCAACGTCTCCGCCGCGTCCCGAATTGCGCGTGCAACGTCGCCCGGCTGCGTAACGAGCGGCGGAATGAAGATGACCACGATCGCGTCGATACTGTCGGACGCCGCTACCGTGCGGATCACCCGCCGGTAGTCGTCGGCCGAGGCGGCGGCGATCATGTCGATCGGATTGCGGACCGAGGCCTGGGGAGGAAGGAATTGCCGCAGTCCGGCGGTGACGTCGTCTGGAAGGGGAGGTACGACCAGGCCCTCCGCCTCGCAGGCGTCCGCGCAGAGGATGCCGGGTCCGCCCCCGTTTGTGATGACGGCGACCCGCTTTCCCGCGGGAGCCGGTTGGCTGGACATCAGGGCGGCGACGTCGAAGAGTTCGGCCAACGTATCGGTCCGGATGACGCCCGCCTGGCGGAACAGCGCATCGACGGTGGCGTCGGAGGCCGAGAGCATCGCGCCAGTGTGCGATGAGGTCGCTCGGGCACCGGCGGCGGAGCGTCCACTTTTGACAGCGATGATGGGCTTGGTCCGCGCCACGCGCCGGGCAATTCGCGCGAACTTGCGCGGATTCCCGAACGATTCGAGGTAGAGCAGCACCAGGTCGGTGTGAGGATCCGTCTCGGCGTACTGAAGTACGTCGTTGCCGGAAAGGTCGGCCTTGTTCCCGGCGGAGATGAACCACGACAAGCCGAGGCCAAGGGTCTTTGCATAGTCGATCACCGCCAGCCCCAGGGCGCCGCTCTGTGACATGAAGCCGACGCGACCGCGCGGAGGTGTCGCCGGGCCGAACGTGGCATTCATCGAAACGTCGGGCGCCGTGTTGATCACGCCCATGCAATTGGGCCCGACAAGTCGCATTCCGGCCTCACGGCACACCGCGAGCAACTCGGCCTGTCGGTTGGCACCCTCGTCGCCTGACTCGGCGAACCCGGAGGAGATCACGACGAGGCTCTTGACACCTTTCTTCGCGCATTGGCGCGCGGTCCCGACCGCGTGGATAGCGGGTACGGCAATCACGGCCAGGTCGACTGGGCCCGGGATATCGAGGACGGTCGGATACGCCACCACCGACTGGACGACGGCAGCGGAGGGATTGACGGGATAGGCCGGGCCATTGAAGCCGTTCGAGAGCAGGTTGTGGAAGAGCTCCGCGCCGATCGTCCCTCGCGTCCGCGACGCGCCGATGACGGCAACCGACCCTGGCACGAGCACATGCTCCAGTGCCGCCATCGCCGCCATCTGCTCTCG
This sequence comes from Candidatus Dormiibacterota bacterium, assembly GCA_035544955.1. NCBI lineage: Bacteria > Bacillati > Candidatus Dormiibacterota > Candidatus Dormiibacterota bacterium. Next base: position 54,623 of record DASZZN010000007.1, on the reverse strand, counting down.
CCGCGCGAACCGCTCCACCGCCTCCGGCCGAAGAGAGGTAGGGAACTCAACGTCGATAACGCCTGCCGAGGCGTGGGTCGAAACTTTGAAGCCGCTCTCGCGGAATACCCCGATCATGCGATGGTTCTCCGAAAGGACGGAGGCATCGAACGTGGTGATGCCGACGGCGTGAGCGATCTCGGCCAGCTGGCCAAGGAGGATGGTCGAAATCCCACGGCCCTGGAATGTGTCAGCCACGGCGAACGCGACCTCCGCCCGGTCCCCCTCGCCGCGGAAATAGCCGGCCTGGGCGACGATGCTGGGTTCGGCGCCGACGAGGGCGACCAGGTTGCATCGCTCGCCGAGCTCGGAGTTCGCTGCCCGGTGAGCCGCTTCGCTCAGATTCGGCGCGCCGGAGAAAAAGCGAAAATACCGTGACTCGTCCGATAGCCCGCCGAGAAACGCGAGGATCGCCGGCTCGTCGCCAGCCCGCGTCGGCCGCACGCGAACGGTCGACCCGTCGCGCAAGACGACGTCCGTCTCCAACGCCGGCGCGCCGGCCGCGTCCGTGACCTGGCTCACAAGCTCAGGCGCCCGGCGTCGTGGTGTGTCGCGTCAGGTAGGCGGCAGCTTCGGCGCGGCGGGCGACCTCGAGCTTGGAGAGGATGCTGGTGACATAGTTCTTGACCGTCTTCTCGGCAAGGTGCAGCTTGTCGCCGATCTCGCGGTTCGTCTTGCCCTCGGCGATCATCTCGAGGATGCGCTCCTCCTGGGCCGAGAGGCGGGCCAGCCGTTCGTCCTTGAGCAGGTGCTTGCCCCTTCGTAGCCGATCGAGCAGACCCTTGGTGACGGCGGGATCGAGCAAACTCTCGCCACGGCCGACGGTCTGGACGGCCCGGACGAGGTCGGCGCCCTTGATCTGCTTCAGGACATAGCCGGCGGCGCCGGCCATGATCGAAGCGAAGAGCGCCTCGTCGTCCGAGAAGGTGGTCAGCATCAGGACCTGGGTGTTTGGCAGACGCGCCCGGATTTCTCGGGTGGCCTCGATGCCGCTGCCGTCCGGCAGGCGGACGTCCATGATGACGACGTCGGGTCGAGCCCACATGGCCCGCTCGATGGCGTCCTTGACGGTGCCCGCTTCACCGACGACGCTGACATCCGGAGTCTCTGCGAGGAGCGACTTGATGCCGTTCCGGACGACTTCATGGTCGTCGACGAGGACGACCCGAAGGGGAATGCCGCTCACGATCAGGCTATCTTCGCAGAAGAAGCGGGGTTAACCAAGATCACTGGTCCTGTCGGGGAGGGGACCATGGTCCCTATGGCTGTCGAAGCACTGGCTGTAGCGTCAATGCCATCTTTATCAGGTATTACGTCGAATTGCCGCACCCACGCGCAGCCCTCGAGCAGACGCTCCTCTCGGTGCCTGCAGGCGTGATTCCGAATTTAGCCATCGTTGCGGATGATCGCGGCCAGCATCTCATGGCTGAGGTCGGCTTTGCCGTAGACGGCCATCGGGTTTCCAAGCACGTCGAGATCGAGATTGGAGAGCCGGTCATGGGTACCGAGCGAACCTGGTTCCCGCTCACGTGGCGCGCGACCGGACCGACAGGACTTTTCCCCGTGCTCGACGCCGAACTGGAACTGGCTTCGCTGGGAGCTCACCTGACGCAGCTTTCCATCAGCGCTCGGTACCAGCCACCGCTCGGGTTGGTTGGGCGGACCATGGACAAGGCTCTGCTCTCCCGCGTCGCGGAAGCCACGATCAAGGACTTCATCGATCGGCTCGCCTCGGCCATCGAGGCAACGATGACGCCGGCCGGCTGACAGGCGGTATCCGAGGGGCCTCGTCGACTTCGTGGTCGGTGCGATCCGCGGGAGCAATCGCGTGACCGGCTTCGCCTCCGTCCTGGTTTTTCGGCTGATCTGGCGGTGCTATTACGCCGAGACGAACGCAACCGGTCGCTAAACCGTCCGCAAGCGTAGGCAGCGCATGAGGCGTTCTTCCAGCTCGTAGACGTCGTCCATCAGCTTGATCACGCCACACTCGGTCTCGAGCTGCGGGTTCCAAATGCCCGGCCAGGTTCGCTGCCCGGCGCGGCGCCGTTTCCTTCTCGCCACACCAGGACGGTACTTCGGAGACGCCGCGGAGTTGCAGCTCCTCGAGATCGTCGAGCAAGTTCATCGGCCTGATGGAGCGCGCGACGGGCGATCCGCCGATCGTCCTCGTCGACTAAGAGCGCCATGGGGCTACCAGGTCGCCGCTTCTCGAAGAACCGCGCGAACCGCCAGCAGCAGCGACTCCCGCCCGGGATTCGGGCGGAGCACGAAGACCTGCTCCGGACGGAACGTCGGTTTCCGATAGCGATCGGCGATCACGACCACCGGCTTGCCATGCTCGAGGTAGTAGCGGAGTAAGCGCCACCCGGGCAGGCCCGCCGTCGAGGCCCCAGGCAGCCGGCGGACGTCGAGCACCGCCACATCGGCCAGGTTGACCAGCGGGCAGAGCGCGTTCGAGGTTCCAAGGCAGGTGAAGTCGGGAGCGTGGGGCCCGGGGCAGTTGATCGGATCGATGCCCGCCGATTCCATCCAGCCACCGAAGCGCTCGCGGTCCTCTCGGTCCGGTTCGACCAGGAGCACGGTCGCGCGGCGGACCATGGGAAGTGTGGTGTTCCTCATATCAGGTACCTCCGTATGAGATCGCCCGTCAATCGTGTTCGACCCTGGCATCGGCTAGCAGGCCCATTCGTCCTCTCTAGGTCGGGACCAGCGTCCCTATGTGTGCGGCCTGTATTGGCGCATCCTCGTTTCCATGGTTGTCGCAGTTCGTCCCCCGATGGCGGAGCTCAACGAGCAGCGGACCGAGTGGGTGCGCCAGTATCGGCACGACCACGCTCTGGCAGACGTCTGGGCACGAGGCCTGCGCCACGTGCAGCACTCGATCGAGACCCAGGAGCGGGTTTTTCGCATGACGGAGCAACTGGCGCGCAGCGGGGTCGATCGCACTGATTTCTTCACGGCGCTCGAGGAAGCCGATCGCTGCGTCGCGCTATCGATCGATCCGCACGTCGCGTCCGAGGCCGGCTACCGCGTGATCAGCACGCTCGTACCCCTCGCGCTGGAGTCTCTGGCTATTCATGCGGGCGAGGACGAGTCCGACCTGCGGGCGCTGGGATTTGACCCTCTCGCCTTCGACGGCCACGACCCAGGCGCCTATGCCTGGGTGATGTTCGAGCTGAGCACGCGCGCCAACGCCGAGCGGCGGTCCCGCTGGCGGCGTTGCGTCCCGCAGGCTTTCTCGACACCCACGGCGATCGGGCTCGCCCGCCTGTAACGCTTCGGTCGCAGGACTTAGGTCCCGGCCAGCGGAGATTGGGTCACCACGAGGTCGGGACCTTCGGTCCTGAAGCTTTCCGCCCTACTGCTGCAGGATGAGATCAACACCTGGAGCGCACGACCAGGAGGCAAATTTTCGATGGAGGTAATTGAGATGACAAAGACATTGCGGTGGCGAGTGTTGGTCCTCCAGGCCGGCCTCATTGGCATCCTGGTTTTCTGCGCGGGGTTCCTGTTCTGGGGGAATTCTTTCATTCACAATCAGATTTCGACCGAGTTGACAGCGCAGCAGATCTACTTCCCGGCTGCTAATAGCCCGGCGATCGCGGCCCTCCCGGCCGCCGACGCGACGGCCATGAACGTCTACGGTGGCCAGCAATTGACCACCGGCGAGCAAGCCAGGGTCTACGCGAACAGCTTCATCGGCGTGCATCTGAGCGAAGTCGCCGGTGGCCTGACCTACTCACAGATGAGCGCGCAGGCGATGGCGAACCCCACTGACACGAAGATGGCCGGCCAGGTGGCGACGCTCTTCAAGGGCGAGACGCTTCGAGGCCTGTTGCTGAACGCTTACGGTTGGTGGACGATCGGAACCTACGCCCTTTACGCGGCGATCGGTTTGGCGGTCGCAGCCTTCGTGGTCCTCGGCGCCTTTGCGCTGGAGATCGTCCTCTGGGTCCGCCAGCGGCAGAAGGTCGCGCTGCCATTCGCGACAGCCAAGCCCAAGGCGATCCCGGCTGTCTAGATCGCGACATCGAACCGGAACGTCCCTCGCCGCGCAGAGCGAGGGACGTTTCGCATTATTCCGGCCCGTGCCGCGATGGGAGGTTCAGGCGGAGATTCCTCAGGTGCAGGCCAATCGCGAGGACGAGTAACGGCACGTGGATTGCGGGAAGGTTGTGGGCGAACCAACGGGGAATGAAGATGTCGGTGACGCCACCGCGCTTGGCGCCAAACTTGACGGCCAGCTTTGTGAGTGGGCACCGAAAGCCATTCGCCGCGAAGATGAGGCTCTCTCCTACTACCACCGCTCCCGCGACTGCCGCTCGTCGGTCGGACTGCCTTCTGAGCCCCGCATAGAGCAGGTACCCTACGCCCGACTCGATGGAGAACCAGGCGAGCGTGTGCACCATCTTGATCGCCGCCAGAGCAACCGGTCGTCGCTTCATTTGCCGGTCTTATCGAAATCGAAGACCGAGCTCCTCTCGAAGAATCGCGCGTTGAAGCCCGTCGGAGCCAACAGGGCGGCTAGGCTGAGATTAAACGGACCTACCCCTACCCCGACCGCGTCCAGCATTCGATCAGAGCCTACCGCAGGAGAGGGAAGGTATCGTCCCGTTGTGACATCGCTATGACGTCCGTCCGCCAGCTGCGCCGGACAGCGCTGTCGCTCCCCGAAGCGACTGAGCAGGACCACCACGGCCGGCCCTCCTTTCGGGTCCGCGGGAAGATCTTCGCAACCCTCTGGGACCCGGAACGCGTCAACGTCATGCTCGACCTGCATCAGATCCGGATCGCGGTGAACGATCACCCAGGCGTGTGCCGGGAGTTTTGGTGGGGGAAACAGATCCGCGCCGTCCAGCTGACGCTGCCCCTGGCTGATGCCCGGGTAGTTCGCGAGCTGATCACAGCGGCGTGGCGACTGAAGGCGCCGCGAGGATTGACGAGGTCTCGGGATCAGGGAAGATGACGAGCCGGTGACGGCTGAGCGGCACGGCAGCGGCAAACGATGGGCTTTGCGAAGCAATCAAGGCCCACTGAGTTCTGGCCTATGGTGGACACGGGCCCGCGTCGGTGGATGCGCGTCGGCCGATCGGCAGCGGGTGATGCCCGGTCGGCTGGCGAGGAGGCGGCCGGCCAGGCACTCGAGCAGGACAAGGCGAGCCTCCTCGTGGTGTTCTGCTCTGATGCCTACGACCTGGAGCTGCTGATCCGAACGATCAGCGAACGGTCGGGTGGCGCGCCGCTCATCGGATGCTCGACAGCGGGTGAGATCGGTGTCTCCGGCCCCGGGGATTCCAGCGTGGTTGTGACGGCGTTAGGCGGCGAGGGCTTCTCGATCGCAACGGCGCTGGCGACTGGCGCCTCCGGGCGCCTTCGTTTGGCGAGCGCGGAGGTCGCAGCGTCGGTATCTCGCCTGGCCGAGCGCCCGCACAAAGTCTTGATGCTCCTCAGCGACGGCCTTTCCGGCGACCAGCAGGAGGTCGTCCGAGGTGCCTACTCAGTCGTTGGCGCGGCCGTCCCCCTGGTGGGAGGCTGCGCCGGCGACGACCTCAAGATGAAACGGACGTACCAATTCCACGGCACCCAGGTGGTAACCGATGCCGTCGTTGGGGCAGCGATTGCCTCGGATTCCCCGATGGGCATCGGCGTTCGGCATGGTTGGCGGCGCGTCGGCGAACCGATGCTGGTCACAGGCAGTGCCGACAACCGGGTCCATACCCTCGACGACAAGCCTGCGCTCGACATTTACCTGGATCGCCTCAACGCGCCGGCCAGCGCTCGAACGGATGCCGCGGCCTTCACCCGGTTTGCGATCACCCACCCCCTCGGCCTCAGCCGGCGTAGCGGCGAGGAGGTCCGCTTCGTTGGCGAAGCCAATTTCGAGGACCGGTCACTCATCTGCATCGCCGGCGTCCCGCAGGGTGGCCTGGCCTGGTTCATGGAGGGCGACGACACGTCGGTGCTCGAGGCCACTGACGCGGCCTGCTCCGATGCGCTGGCCTCCCTCGATGGTCACCGCCCGGTCGGGTTCCTCGCCTTCGACTGCATCGCCCGGCGCGGCGTGCTGGGCGACGAGGGGATTCGCCGCGAGGTGTCGCGCATCGGCCTCCATGCCGGCGGCGCGCCCATCGCCGGGTTCTATACGTATGGCGAGATCGCGCGCACGAATGGCGTCAGTGGTTTTCACAATCAGACGCTGGTAATTCTCGCGCTGAGCTGACGATGTCGACCTACTCCGGTGGTTGGTCGACCCAACAGCTCGCCGAGTTCCTCACCGCCATCGCGTCCTACTCAGACCGTGCGGGTGCGCTCACCGGGGCCGTCGAACGGGTCGCCGAGGCGCTTGAGGCGGAGGTTGCCGCCGTCGTTCAGGGCGATGTTGTCCTGGCCGCGGTCGGATTTCCGGCGAACGATATCCCCACAGCGCTGCTATGTAGGGCTGCCGCACAAGACTCCGCCACGATCGAGCTGCCGTCACTTGGGGTCTGCCGCGTCTCCATCGTGGCATTGGAAACTCCGAAAGATGCCCGTCTGCTGGTGGCACGGACCGGAGCTTCGGAATTCGTCCGCGAGGAGGCGGTCCTTTTGCGGGCGATGGGTCGCGGCCTTGCGCTGACGGTCCGCTCGCTCGCGGCGCTCGAGGAAGAGCGCCACCTGCGCGCCCGTAGTGATGCGCAAAGCCGAGAGAACGTGCGCCTGGTGCGTCAATTGCAGGAACGGCAGACCCTACTCGAACGTCTGGCCAAGATCGGGCAGTCGATCTCGCATCGCGCTCCGTTCACCGAGGTACTCGACGCGATCGTCCGGGGCGCCAGCGAGCTCGTCAACGCGGAGATCGCCAGCTTCCGCTTGCGCGACGAGGCCAACGCGGACGCCCTCGTCATTCTGGCGCAGGTCGGCCTCGCCCCCGAGGTGCTCGCTGAGATGGCGCTGGAACCCTCGTCTCGCGGCGCCAGTAGTCGGTCGGTGGCGGAGGACCATCTGGTGGTCATTGCGGATTACCCGCGGTTCGAGGGAGGGGTCGCCGCCCTCGTCCGCGACGGTGTCCAGGTCGCGATGGCCGCGCCCGTACGAGAGACCGGGCGGGTCGTGGGTAGTCTCACGGTGGCCTCGCGCGAGGCCGGCCGCGTCTTCACGCCCGCGGAGCAGGACACGCTGGTCGCTTTCGCCGAACATGCCAGCCTCGCGCTGACTGACTCCAAGATGGCGGCTGCCATGCAGCACCAGGTCTTGCACGATGCGCTCACCGATCTGCCCAACCGCACGCTCTTCCTGGATCGGCTCGAGCACGCGCTCGCTCGGGCGCGGCGGGAGGTCGGCTCGATCACCGGAGTGCTCTTCATCGATCTCGACCGCTTCAAGAACGTCAACGACAGCCTGGGGCATGAGGCAGGCGACCAGTTGCTGATCCAGCTAGGGCGTCGTCTGCGCGGGTCGATTCGCGAGGTGGATACGCCGGCCAGACTTGGCGGCGACGAGTTCGCCGTCCTGGTCGAAGGGGTGGCCGACCTGAATGAGGTGATCATTGTCGCCCAGCGCATCCGCGACAACTTGCGCGAGCCCGTGACGATCGGCGGCAACGAGATCTTCAGTAATCCCAGCATCGGCGTCGCCACCAGCAGCGATGGGCGAGAGGCCGCATCCGAGCTACTGCGCAATGCGGACACGGCCATGTACCGCGCCAAGGAGACGGGCACCAGGCCCTGTGTCGTCTTCGAGCCGACGATGCACGCCGCGGTTATGCGCCGCCTCGAACTGGATGCCGACCTCGCCCGTGCGGTCGAGCGAAACGAATTCGAGCTGCATTACCAACCGGTGGTTCGGCTCGAGGGGGAGACCATCGATGGCGCGGAGGCGCTGGTCCGCTGGCGCCATCCGGTGAAGGGGCTGATCCCGCCCGCGGAGTTCATCGGTGTCGCGGAGGAAACCGGGCAGATCGTGCCGCTGGGACGCTGGGTCTTGCAGGAGGCAATCCGCCAGGCAACCGAGTGGAGGGCGGCTTTGCCGGATCGTCGCCACTTCAGCCTGAGCGTCAACGTCTCTGCACGGCAGCTCCAGGACCCGGACCTACTTGGGCAGCTGACGCGCATGCTCTACGAATCCGAGTTCAACCCCGCTGACCTCGTGCTCGAGATCACCGAATCGGTGCTCATGAAGGACATGGCGGGGACCGTAGGGAGGCTGCGGGAGCTAAAGCAGCTCGGGCTGCGGCTGGCCATCGACGACTTCGGGACGGGGTATTCCTCGCTCGGATACCTGCGTCACTTCCCAGTCGATGTCCTCAAGATCGATCGGGCGTTCGTCGATGACATCGCCGAAGGCACCGAGCAGTCAGCCGTCGCCCGAGCCATCATCGGCCTGAGTGATGCCCTCCACTTGACCACGGTGGCGGAGGGGATCGAAACGGTGGGTCAACTTCGCCTGTTGCGTTCGCTCGGCTGCGAGCTGGGACAGGGCTACTATTTCTCGCCGCCGCTGCAGGCGAAGGCGTTCGAAGCTCTTTTGCAGCGTGGCATCGGCTGGAGGCCGGGCGTCGCAGTCGCCGCCTAGGGCGATGGCCACCTGCATATATAGGTGGCGAGTAGTAACAGACTAGGAAGTTATGTAGTAGTGGACGGAGTCAATGGGTCCGTGGCCTGAAATGAGCCAGCACCTGGTGACGTTCGTCGTCGACGGCCTGCTCTGCTCGCTGCCGATGGAGCAGGTCGAGCAAGTTGTCGCTATGCCCGCTATCACGCCGCTTCCCGGCGCCGACCGTCAAGTCCTGGGAGTTATCGATCTGCATGGATCGCCGTGCCTGGTCATCAACCTCCGCCGGCTCCTTGGATTGCCGGAGGCGCCAATCCAGCCCGAGCAGCACCTCTTGATCGTTAAGGCTGGCCAGGGCGTCTGCGCCGTCGGCGTCGACCAGGCGCTCGACGTGGCAGCCGGCGATGTCCTGACGGTGCCGGGTGACCGCCGCTCAGGAGAGCTGATTCAGGGGCTGTCGCCGAGCGGCGGCCTCTTGCACCTCGTCCTGGACAGTGCTCATTTGCTAGATGCCGCGCCGCTCGCGCCGGGACGCGCACGGAAACTCGCCACGGCCGCGGAGATTCCGGCATGACCCGAGATTCTCAGCAGGTCCTGGTCGAGCGCGCCCGACGACTCGCGATGCCCCTCGGCGACGGTGCCGACGCCCGAGTGACGATGCTTGGCTTCACGCTCGGCGACGAAGGATTCGTCACCGCCCTGGCAGGGCTCACGGAGGCGACACCGGTCAGCCATCTAGCGCCGCTTCCCAACGTTCCCGCCCTCTACGCCGGGATTGCCAACGTGCGGGGAGCCTTGATTCCCGTCTTCGATCTGCGAAGCGTGCTGAACATTCGCGCGCCCCGTGCGGGGACGCTCCCGATCATGCTGGTTATCGACACTCCGCAACCTGCAGGGATCTGGGTCGACCGGCTGGACGGGCTGCTGTCCGTCGAGCCCGCGACCCTCCGCCGCGATCATGGGCCGCAATCCGCGTGGTTCCTCGGGCGAACGCCGGACCTTCGTACGGCGATCGACCTTCGCGCGCTGCTAACGACGGCCATTGCACTGCAGACGAACCGGGCTGTGGAGGCATCCACCCGGCCATGAACATCTTCGCCCGAATCCTTGCTGGCTACGCGTTGACGCTATTGATGACGCTCAGCATCGCCGCGGTCGCCGTCGTTCAGGTGGGGCAGATGGAGACTGCCAGCAATCGGGGTGCGGGCGCGAACGCTCAACTGATCGTCGGCTTGATTGTTGTGCTCGCCATCTTTATCACGGTCGGGATTGGCGTGTTCATCGCCCGCAGCATCTCGGTGCCGCTCGGCCAGATCACCGTCGCGGCAAACCGGATCGGCGATGGCGAGCTGATCGAGACGCCGCGCTTTGCGCGGCAAGACGAGATCGGGCTCCTGGCGGGCGCCCTCACTCGGATGATGCAAGGCCAGCGAAACCTCGCGGAACGCGAGCGCACGGCGAAAGAGGAATCGGCGAAGACGATCACGCGCTACATCGCCTTCGTTGCGAGAGTCGCCGACCGTGATCTGAGCGGGACCCTTGAGGTGTCCGGGAATGGGGAGATCGCCGCGCTTGGGCGAGACCTTAACAAGATGAACGCCAACTTGCGGGAACTGGCCGTCCAGATCCAGGACGCCACCAACGACCTGGGCTCAGGTGTTTCCGAGATCCTGGCCGCCGCCAGTGAGCAAACCTCGAGCGCGGCCAACCAGGCGACCGCCATCCAGGAGACCACCGCCACGATCAACGCGATCCGTACCACCGTCGAGCAGACCTCGCAGCGCTCGGGTCAGGTGGCGAGCATGGCCCGGGACTCGGTCAAGGCCACGGACGACGGCAGAGGCTCGGTCGAATCGACGATCGAAAGCATGGCCGCCATCAAGGCGCAAGTGGAGGGCATCGCGCAGAACATCCTGGCGCTGAGCGGACAGGGCCAGCAAATCGGTGACATCATTACCACCGTCAACGACTTTGCCGAGCAGTCCAACTTGCTCGCCCTCAACGCCGCTATCGAAGCGGCCCGCGCGGGGGAGCACGGAAAAGGATTTGCGGTCGTTGCCTCAGAGGTTCGCAACCTGGCGGAACAGTCCAAGGTCGCCACCACTCGGGTGCGGGAGCTGCTGAGCGAGATTCAGAAGGCGACGAACAGTGCCGTCATGGTCACCGAGGAGGGACTCAAGGGCGTCGAGAGCGGATCGAAGAACGTCGACGGCGCCGGGACCGCGATCAAATCGCTCTCGGAGACCATCCGCCGAACCGCGCAGACGGCCGAACAAATCGCGATCGCAGTGCAGCAGCAAACCGTGGGCATGGAGCAGATCGCCGTGGCAATGGGCGAGATCAACCAGGCGACCGCCCAGGCAGTGGCGGGGTCACGACAGACTCAGCTATCCGCTCAAAACATCACCGAGCTCAGCGAACGCATGAGCAAACTCGCCAGGAGTTACATCCTGTCGTAAGGGCGAAGCATGAGAACAAAGAAAGCATGAACGAAGAAGCCCTGACTCAAGAGCTGATGGCCACCTACCGGGCCGAGGCACGAGAGCGACTGGAGGCAATCACCAGGGTTCTGCTCGAAATCGAACGGAATCCTTCAGGGTCGGAGCGTGCTCAGCAAGTGGAGCACATCTTTCGTGAGGTGCACAGCCTGAAAGGCGCGGCGCGCTCGGTTTCGGCGATCGCCGTAGAGGGGGTCGCCCATGCTTTCGAGGATGCGATTGTCGCAGCGCGCAAGCGACCAACCGTCGAGGAGCTGCCGCTGCACGACTGGTACGGGCACCTTGATCAGCTGAGTGCCTTGATCGACCACTCCGCCGTCCCGAGTGCATCGGCAGAGGAGAGTATCAGAGTGGCGACGCCGCGACTCGACCGGCTGATGGCCGACGTCGGCGCGCTTCTTGTGGGGGAGCAAGCACGGGCCCAGCTAATCCGAGACCTCACGGGTCTAGCCGCGAGCCTGAGTTCGGCCGAACAGCGCTGGCGCCGGTCGCAGGCCGGGCGGCAGTCAGGCGGGTGGCCGGACGACCTTCACCACGTCCATCAGCGACTGAAGCTCAGCACCCAGTCGGCGCGCCAACAGCAAGCCGAGATGCGTCGGCAGCTCGACACGCTGGACAACGACATCCGCGAGCTTCGCATGATGACCGTTGGAGGACTTTTCCGATCGTTCGAGCGCATGGTTTTAGACCTGACTCGGGAGACAGGCAAGCGGGTTGACCTGGAGCTGTTAGGCGAAGCGACGAACGTCGATAAGGGTGTGCTCGACGCGCTTCGCGACCCGCTGCTGCATCTCATTCGCAACGCCATCGACCACGGCATCGAAACGCCTGCCGAGCGGGAGTCGGCTGGCAAGCCGGCGACCGCCCACCTGGCGCTGAGGGCGGACCGAGGAGGAAACGTGGTCGTCATCACCATATCGGACGACGGTCGGGGCATCGATCTCACCGCGGTGCGCGGACAGGCGGTTCGCCTCGGGCTACTCAGCGCCGCGCAGGCAGACGGCCTCTCTGGTCCTGAGGTCTTCGAACTGCTCTTTCGGAGCGGCCTTTCGACCCGCACCGAGGCGAGCGAAGTCTCGGGTCGTGGGCTCGGTCTCGCCATCGTCAGACAGGCCGTGGAGCTTTTGCGCGGGCAGGTCATAGTCGAGCGCTCCGGTCCTCAGGGAACGGTGTTTCGGCTCTCGGTCCCTCTCACCTTGTCCACCACGCGATGCCTGCTGGTGCGGGCTCTCGGCGGTACCCAGGCAATTCCACTGGAATTGATCGAACGAACCGCGCTCATCCGGCCGGAGCAGATCTTGACCGTTCAGGGACAGCCCACGATCCGCCTGGACGGGCGGGCGGTAAGCCTCTTCTGGCGCGAGCGCGCGAGCCCGCGGGCAAAAGAGAAGACGCCGGTCGTCATCTTTCAGACCCGCGGTGGCCTGGTGGCGTTTCCAGTTGATGCGTTGCTGGGCGAGCAGGAACTGGTTGTGAAGCCGTTTCCCGCCCTGCTTCCGCTCGTGCCCACGATGAGCGGCGCGAGCACGCTCCCATCGGGAGAAGTCGTTCTGATCCTCAATCCGATCGATCTCATCGACCACGCGCTCTCGCCAGCCGGCATCGCTCAGGCGGTCGCGGAGGCAGCATGACCGACGCTAAGAAAGCTTCGCGAATTCTGATCGCTGAGGACAGCCATACTCAAGCCAAGCGGGCGCAACTGGTGCTCGAGGAGGCAGGCTTCCAGGTCATCATTGCCGTCGACGGCGAAGCTGCTTGGGAGGTGCTCATGCAAGACACGATCGACATGGTGGTGTCCGACATCGATATGCCACGCCTCGATGGGTTCGGGCTGTGCGTTCGGGTCAAAGCCGACCCACGGCTCGCGCAGGTGCCATTCGTGCTCCTGACCGGCCGGATGGACCTCGAAGCCCTCGTGCGGGGGCTCGAGGTAGGCGCCGATGACGTCATCAACAAAACATGGGTTCCGAGCCTGCTCGTGGCCAGGCTGACCGCCCTTCTGGGGGGTCGGAGGCCGGCGGCTGGTGGGACCGGATCACGCGAGCGGCTGCTCGAGCTCATCTTGAGCCGAACCATCGAATTGGAGGACGCGTACCGAGCGCTTGACGAGGAGCGGCGCCGCGCTGCGTGAGAAGCCTACTGGCGAGTGAGGTCGGCGATGACGTCGAGCAGCTGAATCGGCTCAATGCGCTCGGAGGATAATCGGAGCTCCTCCGGGCTGAACCAGCGGTAGCCCAGAAAATTGTCGCGTTCGTCAGGCCGCAGCCCAGCGGGACGGACCTCTGTCTTCGGAATTCGCGCCAGGTAGAACCACTCCGTGTGCTCGTGGTCGCGGCCGTTCCAGCGAAAGGTGCGAGCAATTTCGACCGGCCGAGGCTCGACCAGGTCGCCGGGTAGGCCGGTTTCCTCGACGAGCTCGCGGCGCGCTGCCTGTAGCGGCGTCTCGCCTGCATCGATGCCCCCTCCTGGCGGCTCCCATTTGGTGGATCCATCGAAGGGATCGCGCCAGTGAAGCAAGAGAATCCGGCCCCTGTCATCGAGACAGATGGCTCGCGCGGAGGGACGGGAGACCTTGGGGAGCACCGCCACGATCATCTATCAAACGTGCCGCCAGGTTGCAAAGGTTCCGAGAATATGTAATGCTGGAGTTACATGTATGGGGCGGCCACCAGCCCGTTCCGCCGGTGGCAGCAGGGAGGCGGAAACGGCGCCGCTGTGGCGGGCATTGGCGGATCCGACACGACGGCGAATCCTCGACCTGCTGCTCCAACGGCCGCGGATCACCGGCGAGGTCGCCGGATACTTCCACATCTCGCGAATCGCTGTGATGCGGCACCTCACGGTCCTTTCAGACGCCGGTCTGATCGCCAGCCGGAAGCGGGGTCGCGAGAGACGGTATTACCTAAACGCGATCACGTTGCAACAGATCTACCGCCGCTGGTTCGATCCCCTGGCGGCGGGCTGGGTAACCGGAATCCTCCGCCTCCGAGCCGGCGTCGAGGCTAGCGGGCCGGGCGTGGAATCGGCGAGGCCGTCGGTCGATATTGCCTTCGACGCCGTCATCCAAGGATCCAATAGCGCCGTCTTCCACGCGCTGACCAAGGACCCGGGGGCCTGGTGGGGTCATCCGATGCTTCGTCCAGAGGCGACGGGGCTAACGCTCGAGCCCCGCCTCGGCGGCCTCTTCGTGGAGAAGTGGCGCCAGGGCGGCGCCGTCCTGGCCGCGGTGACCCAGTGGTCGACCGATCGGCACCTCGAGCTCACGGGTCCGTTCCACCTGGGGCTGGGCGTCGGGATCGCAAGCTTTGCGCTGGCGACCGAGGGCGAAGGAACGCTTCTCCAGTTTTCTTTCCGCGCCTTCGGTCCGATCGACCCGGATCGCGCGCGGATCTTTTCGGATGGATGGCGTGAGTTGGTTACCGGTCGGCTCAAGGCGCTGGTTGAACAGGGAACCCGTTTGGGCGTCTCTCCCGGAGCCCAGGCGGTCGCGAAGCAACCGGGAGCGAGGAGGAGAAGCGATGGCTGACTCGAAGTCCGTTTACGAGGACGACTGGGGTGAAATCATCGATCGCCCATCGAGCGACGTGATCGAGTTGCGCTGGTTCGACAGCACCGCGTCGATGTCCAAAGAACAATTCCAGCAATGGCTGACCACGTTTGCCGATCAGGTCGCGCGATTGCACCGGTCACGCGTCCTGATCGATGGCACCAATTTCAAGATGAATCCGGCGTTCATGGATGGAGGATGGAGGGACGCCAACATCATTCCGCGCTACAACGCCGCCGGTGTGGTGAGCTTCGCCTTCCATATGCCAGCGGAGATGCCGATGGTCGGCAAGCCGCCCGCGCGCGAGGAACCCGGTCGATTCCCGACGGGATACTTCGGCAGCCGCAAAGAGGCGGTTCGGTGGTTAAAGGGCTAGCCGTCTTCCGAGGCTCGGCAGGCACCACATATAGATATAGGTATCGCGGTTAGGGGTCGCTCGGTCCGTCGGTCGCTGCCAGCCTTTTCGGGCTGACTAGTCACGTGGGTCTGAGGGAGGAATATTGTGGTTGAGATGGAAGATGTTCCGTGGGTCATATTTGTCTTTGAGCGCGGTCAGCCGCGCCAGCTTATCCGGCGGATACGCGCGACGCACCCCTTCGGCGCCTTCGTCGCTTAGCGTATTGACGTACTGGCCTCGAGCGAACGGATCGAGAGCGGCGGCTGTGCGCCGCGCCAGGCCGATTCGGGTGTCGTCTTCGGCGGGATCGGTCCACCGACTCGCGGCGACGTATTCGAAGGACGTGTCGCGGAAGGCAAAGGCAGTGTCTTCATCGGGCACCTCGGCGATCGCGCCGCCATACGCCTGCAAGCCGATGCTTGGGAGACCTCCGGTCGGTGGGTCCGTTCGGCTCTTCAACAGGGACTCAATTGCATCGTTGGATAGCTCGCGGAGGTAATGGCCCTTCCAATTTCGACGCAGCGCGTGTCCCTGGGGAGTGTCATCCATCCGCTGGAGATCGACGTATGACAGCTCGGCCACATGCTCGGTCAGCGGCCTGCCCAGCGGCTTCATGCTTGGTAGCGGGTGGCCGGCCCGTGGATGGCCCACCCAGACGAACCCCACCGTGACGACGTTCTGGTCGCCCGCCAGGCTGGCGGTGAAGGTCGCTTGGCGGGGCGCCTCCGCGCTCAGGTCACGCCAGGTGCGAAGCACGGAGTCAGCAGCCTCGATTGGAAATGAAAGCTCAGTCACGAGCGCGGCGTGTGTGACTTCGTGGAGCCGGAATTCGAATTCAGTGACGACGCCGAAGTTGCCGCCACCACCGCGCAGTCCCCAGTAGAGATCGGCGTTCTCCGTAGGGCTTGCATGGACGACGTCGCCGTCGGCCGTGACCATCTCGAACCCCGCGACGTTGTCGCACGAAAGTCCATATTGCCGCGCTAGCCAGCCCATGCCGCCGCCGAGGGTGAGGCCACCGACCCCTGTGTGCGAAACGTTTCCTGCCGTCGTGGCTAGACCATGCAGTAGGGTCGCTCGGTCGAGCGCACCAAGCAGTGCGCCGCCCTGCACCCACGCACGCTTCCGGATCGGATCGACACGAACCGCACCCATCGGGGTGAGATCGATCATCAGCCCGTCATTCGGACCCCGTGGCCGACCACGCTGTGTCCGCCGCAACGCACGCCGATCTCGAGGTTGAGATCGAGGGCGGCCCGCACCGCGGACCGCACGTCCGCGACGTTGCGGCAGCGAGCGATCAGACGGGGCCGCCGGTCGACCATCGCGTTCCACACCGCCCGCGCCGCGTCATAGCCAGGATCTCCCGGTAGGAGGATGTCGCCGTCCAGGGTCCTGGTAAGGCGTTCTCGGATCATGCTCACTATGACCGCCTCAGGCGACGAAAGTCATCGCGCGGCTGGTATGAGCTTTCGACCGTTCAGCAGTCTGGGGGGCTAACCGAATTCGATGGCGAGATAGGCGGTGCCGTTGGGCGCGATCACCCAGGCCACGCCGACGTAGCGATACGGCCCCATGATGTTGGCCCGGTGGATCGGATCGCCCATGAACCACGCGTTCATGGCCGCATCGTTGATGCCGCCTCCCTGGAACCCGATGCTCTCACTGGCCCGCGAGCCAAGGTGACAGGCGAGGTCGAGGCTACGGCCGTTGGCATGAGAGATGTAGCCCTGTGCCGCCATGCGCGCCGCCTGCCCGGTCGCCACGTTTGCCAGGCAGGGGCTCCATTGCAGCGGCGCTAGACCGGCGGCCTGGCGGTCCTGATTGATCATGCGCCATTGGCCGCTGCCGACGACGGCCTGGGACGGCGCTGCCGACGCGGGCACCGGCTTCGGCTTGGCTGTTCGTTGCGGCACCCGCGCGGCCACAACTCGGGGCTGCGCCGATGGCGTTGGCGTCCGGCGGGCCACCTCCCGTGGGAGTAGTTCGGATGCAGGGTCGAAGATTTGCCGGATCGTGGTGGCTGCCGCCGATTGCACTAACAACGCATGCTGCGTGGGAGCGGAATACGGCGACGGGGCGGCGTACCCGATCGCGACCACTGCCAGCAGGATCAACCAAACCAGGGCGCCCCGCGACAGAAGCGACCTCATCAGTACTGATACCGGTCTGATCCCCAAATTCATATAGCGGAAGGGACGTTTCCCCGGGTGGAGACTATAACATCGGTGCCCTCGGTCGGAGCAGCGCCCAGAAGCCGCGGAAGCGGTACAGTGGCAGGCTCACATCCGGCGCCGGGACTCAACAGCAGGGCCTGAGTTACGTTGTGGGAATCGCACCTGAGTCGGTTGCCCCTGGGCCAGCACCTCGAGACATCTTCCACATCACGACGGAGGCCGACTGGGCGCACGCGCAGACGGAGGGCGTCTACGCCTTATCGACGAGAGGGCTGAGGCTGGCCCAGGTGGGCTTCGTGCATTGCGCCTTCGAAGCGCAGGTCTCTTTTGTGGCCAACGCGTTCTTTCGCGGCGTGGGGAACCTGGTCGTCCTGCGTATTGCGATCGACAGGCTTAAGGTCGACGTGCGATACGAGGATCTTCAGGGCGGCCATGAGCTCTTCCCTCATGTCTACGGTCCGCTCAACCTCGATGCGGTCGTCGCCACCACGCCCCTGGCCGCCGGCACGGACGGCACCTTTACTTTCTCGGTCCCCTCCGCCCAAACCATGACACCGCCTATTCCAGAAACGTGAGAGTAGCCGCGGCGAATAGGGGCGAGCTGAAGATGTTGTAGTGGGTCAGGCCCGGCAGGATCGCGAGCGCGTGGCCGCCCTTCGGCCGGCCCTCGCCCATCCAGCCGCCGTCTTTGAGGCCGCCACCAAGCAGTTTGAACACCTCGACGTAGTGGCTGGGCGGCGCCATGTCGGCGTCGGCAGCGACGATGAGCGTCGGCACCTGGAGCCTGCGGACGTCCTCGGTGAAGTCGAAGTCCTTCGACATCGCTTCGCCGATCTTGGTCAGTAACCGTGGGAAGTCCTCAGGGTGTGGCGCGACCCGCTGGTACAGCTGGTACATGGGCGTGTCTTTCATGAAGTCAGCTGCGGCGGCGTTTACCTGGCTCTGTTGCGCCCGCATCTCCGGATAGATGGCATTGGGCCGGATGTTCGCTGAGGCAACGACGAGCCGACGGACCTTCGCCGGGTACTGCACGGCTGTCTGCAGCGCTACACCACCACCGAGCGAGTAACCCACGACGTCGGGTTTGTCCAGCCCGAGGTGGTCGATCAGTGCCGCGATGTCACCGGCCATGAGCCGGACGTTGATCGGTCGATCGATGTCAGCCGTGCGACCATGTCCTTGCAGATCGACGGTGACGACCTGGTGACGCTCCGCGAGCACTGGAAGAATCGGCCCGAACATCTCGCCCGATCCAAGCCCACCGTGCAGCAGGATCACCGGGCGCCCAGCTCCATAGGTTTCGTAATAGAGGTTGATGCCGTTGACCTCGGCGTACAGGCCGGTGCCCGTCGTCTCGGTGGTCCAATCGGTCTTCACGTGGTGCTCCTTCTTTTGATGATGGAAACGGCGTGCCGAAGATGAAGACTCCATCCGTGCCGCGTATTCATCGGAGACGGACCGGCGATCCGCCTAGTGCGGGGCCAGTGGCGAGCTCAGTCCTCAGCTCACCGCTTTCTTCACGAGCGCGCCGATCCTTGCCTCGTCGGCGGCGGTCAACTGCTTCAGCGCGAAGGCGACCGGCCACACGGTGCCTTCGTCGAGGTTCGCCGCGTCGCTAAATCCCAACGTCGCGTACCGCGTCTTGAACTTCTGCGCGCTTTGGAAGTGGCAGACGACCTTGCCGTCCTTGGCATACGCTGGCATCCCGTACCAGAGTCTCGGCGAGAGAGCTGGTGCGCCGGCTTTGATGATCGCATGGAGCCGCCTTCCCAGGGCGCGATCCGGCGCCGGCAACTCGGCGATCTTCGCGAGCACGGCGCTTTCCCCGTCCGCCTCGTTCCCGGCCGCCTTCATCTCTTGGACGCGGGCCTTCATCGCGCCTCGCTCCTCGTCCGTAAATCCGCTGAACCTCTTGCCGATCGCAGTGGTGCTCTTGGCGGACCGCTGCGTGGCCTTCTTTGCAGGTTTCTTCTCAGCCATAGATGCTTGTTCTAGGTTCACGAGCCCTGTCTGCCATTTGACCACTTTATCTGACACCCCTGACCGGCAGGATGGCGAGGGCCCCGATGATGGCGCAGATGCCGGCGAAGGCGTAAAGCACGCCGTAGTTGCCGCTGCCGATCGCCAGGATGGCGGGCGCGCCCGCCGGCGCGATGGAGAAGGGGAGAGCGCCGGCGATGTTGAACACGCCGAGATCTTTGGCGACGTTGTCTTTGTGCGGTAGCACGTCGACGACTAGCGCGAGGTCGACGGCCGCATAAATGCCGAAGCCGAGTCCGCTGATAGCCAAGCCCACCAGGAATCCGTTGAAATTGCTGGCGGTCGCGACCGCGAACATCGCCAGGCCGTACACGATCGATGCGGTGAAAACGAAGATCTTCCTTCGGCCCGTCCGGTCAGAGAGCTTGCCGGCGATGAGCGAAGCGGCGATGATGACGACCGACTGGGCGAGTGTGCCGAGGAAGATCTGTTGCGGCACGTCGGCCACGGCGCTGCCGATTTTGCTTAGCAGGAAATAGGCCTCGTAGGTGGTCAGGAGGGCGTAGGCCAGAAGGAACATGAAGCGACTAGCGAAGGCCCAAACGAAGTCTGGGCTGGTCCGCGGTTTGACGTAGAAGGTGCTGGCGAATTCCCGCAGCGACCAGGTCGGCCTGCTCGCCCTGGCAAGCCGACGGTCCTTCAGCGCGATCGCGAAGAGCAGGATGAAGAGCCCGCCAGTCGCGCACGGGACCAGGAACGCAGCGATGGGGCGGCCGGTGAAAAGTTTGACGAGAAAGGTGCCACTGACCGACGCGATCGGCAGACAGACGCCCAGGACACCGGAGACCAGACCGCGTTGCGCGCGCGCGACCTGGTCGGGCAATACCGCCACCAGGGCGGCGAGCAGCGCGTTGAAAAATAGCTGGGCAATGCACCATCCAACGAGGACGACCGCGATGTTGGGTGCCAACGCCACGATTAGGATGCCGACGGTACCACCCACCAGGCCTATGACCATCCATGGGCGTCTCATGCCCAGCCGCGACGAAGTGCGGTCGCTCATCCTCCCGAAGAACGGATTACCGAACATTGACACCAGCGCGCCGATCCCGGCGACAAGCGCCAGGCTCTTCGGTGCCTGTTGGAGCCCCACCAGCGAGTTGACCCTTAGTGGCAAGGTGACCAGCACCGGCGCGAGGAACACCAGGTTGGTGCTCATGAACGCCAACGTGTAGAGCGAGATGAACCCCCATCCGACCCTGTGCGCTACGGGCGACTCAGGGGCCAGCGCAGCCGTCATCGATTCAACGATGCCATCCAGCTCGCCACCTGGGCGCGTGAGTTGAGCCCGAGCTTGTTCAGGATGTTGCCCACGTGAGTGGCGACAGTACGATCGGAAATGAACAAGCGGGCGGCGATCTGCTTGTTGCTCAGCCCGTCGGCGACTAACCGCGCGACCTCCAGCTCCCGCTTTCCGAGGGGTGCGCCCCCCGCGCCATCAGACGCGGCGACCTCGGCTTGATCGGATTCGCCAAGCGCGAGGTGCAATGCCGCCACGCGGCTCAAGCGGGCGCCCGCCTGAAATTCGGCCTCGAACTTCGACGATCCCAGCGCTCCCCTGGCCGACGCTTTGGCCTGGGCCAGCACTGGAACAAACGGGCCCATGATGTCCGCGCCGGTCTGCCTCCCCGCGGCTTCTGCTGCCCCGAGCAGCTGTGCCGCTGCTCGCGCCTGGCCGGTGTTGGCCGCATACCAGCCTGCAGCCCCGAGTCCGTAAGACTGGCCCAGCCGGTTGTCGACGTGCCGAGCGACCCGCAAGGCTTCGCGGAACTGCGAGCTGGCGGTATGAAGATCGCCTGACATCATTCCCACCATGCCGAGGTTGCGAAGCATGGCTTCCAGTTGGTACAGGTCACCGGCTTCTCGGCTGAGGCGTACGCCCTCCAAAGACGCAGCTCTGACAGTCTGGAGGTCCCCCTCGAAGATCGCGTGAATCGCCCGAGACTGCACCAACTCGATCGTCGCGGGGAAGTCATCCAGACCCGCGGTGATGGCTTCGGCCTCATCGAGGTAGCGTCTCGCCACTTCATGCTCGCCAGCCATGTTTTCGACGGTCGCGGCTATCGATAGTGCCTCGGACAACAGCGCTGCTGGCCCCGTCCCGCGAGCGGCCACAACGGCTCGCGCGATCCATGGCCTGGCGGCCGCGGGATCGGCCTGCAGCAGGCTCAACCAACCACGAAGGTAATAAGCCCGCACAAGCGTGAGCGGAGACGCCTCGCCGGACGCGAGCAGTGGGTCGAGCCAGCGCACGGCCTCCGTGGTCCCGTGCGTGATCCAGTAGTACTTCATCGAGGCGGCGATATCGAGCCCGCGCGCAAAGTCGCCGCGCGCCAGGCATTGCTGAAGCACCGCTCGGATGTTGTCGATTTCCAGCTCGGCCCACGCGAGCCACTCGAGAAGCCGGTACCGAGCCTTGTCCGCCGATCGCAGACAGGTCGTCCGGTAGTGCTCGAGGCACCGCTCGTCGAGACGTTCCTCCTCATGTGCATCCCCCAACTTCAGGCGGGCGTATTCGCGCAGCGTCTCGTGTAGTCGATAGCACGCAAGTCCCCTGACGTCCTCTTTGGTTACCAGCGATTTGTCGACCAGAGCGGACAGGATGTCCAACGCCCCCATGGCAGGCACCTCATTGGACGTACAAACCGACTCGACATCCACCAACGTGAATCGACCGGCGAACACGCATAACCGCCTGAACAGCATTTGCTCGGCCGGCGTCAACAGGTCGTAACTCCAGTCAATCGTCGTTCGAAGCGTCTGATGACGCGGGAGTGCCGCGCGGCCTCCGCCGGTGAGCAGCGCCAATCGGTCAGTTAACCGATCGAGGATCTGCTCCACGCTGAGCACTCGGGTTCTGACCGCCGCGAGCTCGATCGCCAGCGGCAAGCCGTCAAGCCGGCGGCACAGCGCGACGACCACCGCCTGGTTGGAGCCGGTGAGCTCGAACGTGCCCGATGCCGCTCCCGCCCGCTCACTGAACAGCATGACGGCTTCGTTCTGTCGCAGCTGAGCGAGCGGTACCGTTCCGTCGCCAGGAGGGATCTGCAGCGGCGGAATGGGAATAACGTGCTCGCCTGGCACCTGGAGCGGCTCTCGAGTGGTCGTGATCACCGTCAGCCTTGGCGCGGCGCGAAGGACTTCGGTCACCAGAGGAGCGACGTCTCCGAGGAGGTGCTCGCAGTTGTCGAGGAGGAGCAATAGCTGCCTGTCTTGCAAGTCGGAGAGCAGGATCTGCAGCGGCTTCATAGCGGCTTGGTCTCGGAGGTCCAGGGCTGCGAGCACGGCGTTGGTCACGAGGGCCCCGTCCCGAATGTCGGCGAGCTCGACCAACCAGGCGCCGTCCGCGAATCCACGCCCGAGATCCGCTGCAATCCGAAGTGCGAGGCGGGTCTTCCCGACCCCTCCTGGCCCCACGAGGCTGACGAGCCGGGCCGTCGTGAGCTTCTTTCTGATCTCGCCAAGCTCGCGGCGGCGGCCGACGAAGCTCGTCGCCTCCGCCGGTAGATTGCCCACCCGGTGCTTAGGTCTGGCCATGGTGACTACGCATCGAATCAGTAATCCTGACGATTCGCGCGGCAGGCTGCGGCCTCAGGCTGACAAGTATGACGAAGGAGCTAGCGATCCAGCGAGTTGAGGTGACATTCGTCGGCCCGCCTCCGGCGCGACAAATCGCGCAGGCAATAGGGGTCACCGAGGTCGAGGTCGACGGCCACCGGGTTTGCTGCCTGGTTTGTGGCAGCTTTCAACCATTTCTCGAAGCCATGCACGGTTACGAGGTCACAAGCCTGTCTTCCACCCCGGCACTTTCCATAGGAGATGAGTGATGAACGAGCTAAACAGTCACGCCGAGACCGCGCGCAACGAACCAACAGCAATCGCCTCGCTCGACGCACAGCTGACGGAGCTGATCGAGTTCGTCTCGGCCTGCGAGGCTGCGGCCCGCAGAGAAGACTACGTCGACGCCGTGCTGCGGTACGGGAGCAACGGAGGCTGAGATGAAGGCGATCACAGGGGAGGTGGTTGATGGGGGCAGGTGATGCCGCGCTCGTCGTGAACATCAAGTCGGTGGTCGTCGCGTCGATGACCTTAAGAACAAGGAGCTTCAGATGAGTCCAATTAGAAAAACAGCGTTTGCCGCGGGCGCGCTCTACCTGCTCAGCTTCGTCTCGATCCCGACCCTCTTTCTCTACAATCCGCTGCGCGCTTCGAACTACATCCTCGGGCATGGCTCGAACACCGGCATCATCGTCGGCGCCATCCTGGAGATGATCGTGGCCCTCGCCGGCATCGGCACCGCCGTCGCGCTGTTCCCGGTGGTCAAGAGGCAGAACGAGGGAGTCGCGCTGGGCTTCGCCGCCACGCGAACCCTGGAAGGCGGGGCCATCCTCGCTGGCGTGGCGTGCATCCTGTCGCTCGTGACCTTGCAGCAGGCGGGAGCCGGAACAAATGGGTTGGTTACCGGCCATGCGCTGATCAGCATGTACGACCGGATCTTCTTGCTCAGCCAGAGCTTCATTCCTGCCGTCAACGCCCTGTTGATTGGCTCGCTCCTGTACCAGTCGCGCCTGGTGCCACGGTGGCTTCCGCTGCTGGGATTCGTCGGCGCGACCCTTCTGGTCGCTGGGGACGTCGCCGTACTCTTCGGTCTCACCGGCCAGCATGGTGCTATTGGGGTGGCCGCGTTCCCGATCGCGATATGGGAGTTTTCGCTGGGCGTTTATTTGGTCGTCAAAGGCTTTAAGCCCTCGGCCATCACCGCCCTTTACAACCGCCCCGTCGAAGTGGACCAGCGTTATCTGGTCCCTGCGGACGCTGCCCGGTAAGCGTTCCCGCCTTGACCCGGCACAACTTGGAGCCCGGCGTTGGCCGGGCTCCTTATGAAATTCAAAGGAGTCAAAGTTGAATTCAATCCTCGTCCGCATCGCCACGACAACCGTCGCCGCATTAGCGCTTGTCTTGGGAGCCGTTTCCCCTGTCCAGGCCGCAGGCTAGGGTAATTGCAACGATAGCGGCGCCACTACGCCCTGCTTTGAGAAGATCTGGTCGGAGGGGGTCCAGATCAAGATGACGTTTGTCGACCTCAACCCCACGCCATCCAACGCGCCCACACACCCCTTCTACGTCCTGGCGCCACAGACCCGCACTCCCCAGGGGAGTGTGCCCTTCCTGCACGATCACGTCATCGGCGACGTGTCACCACAGAACCATGGCGACGACCGTGGCAACAACCGTGTTCGCTACCACGGCTACTTCGTCCTCTGCAGTGCTCAGGGCATCTCCAGCGGTGGCTGCGTGCCTACGATGACCTCAATCCCGGGTCTGGGAACAATTCCCTTCGCCAAGACAGTAAACGGGCAGAAGCTGACCTCCGCCGACCCCATAAAGTCGCCGGCAAACTCCGGACTCCTCACGGTCTTCGATACGGGGGGAGAGTTCATCGCCACAATCAAACCCCGGCAAGAAGACGAATCCCGATAACACGCCACTGCCCATTCGAGGGGCCGAGAGTGTGAAAGACGGGGGCTTATCGGCCCCTGTCTTTCTCTTTCGACGCCGTAGTCTTTGATATGTCGTGCGAGTGGTAACCGAGGGGCGCATCCAGCGACGCTGCAGCCTTGGGCGAGCCGGTCGGCTCAGCCCAGCTCGTTGATGCGGATCAGGTTGCCCGCGGGATCGCGGAAGGCGCAGTCGCGAACCCCGTACGGCTGCTCGGTCGGCTCCTGGACGACTTCGGCGCCGCTCGCCTTCAGCTGCGCGAAGGTGCCCTCGAGGTCGGTGGTGGCCAGGATGAGGGCGGCGTAGCTTCCCTTGGCCATCATCTCCACAATGGTGCGGCGCTCCTCGTTGGTGACGGGGCCGGGGCCGAGTCCCGGCGGGTGCAGGACGATGGACGTGCCGGGCTGACCGGCGGGGCCGACCGTGATCCAGCGCTTCCCGCCGTATCCGACGTCGTTGCGGACCTCGAAGCCGAGGGTGTCGCGATAGAAGGCCATGGATGCGTCCGGGTCTTCGTGCGGGAGGAAGGTCGCGTGAATGGTGAGGTCCATGGCGGTCATGCTAGTCGCGGCTCGGTGACCGGCGCTTCTCGATTCCTGATCGGTCTGGTCACCTGTTTCGCCACGCACGGCGGCATCCCCGCCGTCGCGCGCGCCGCCTCGCGCCGGTAGGTGCTGGGCGGTATACCGACCAGTTCGGTGAAGCGACTACTGAAGGTGCCCAGCGACGAGCAGCCGACCGCGAAGCAGACCTCGGTGACGCTGAGGTCGCCACGACGCAGCAGCGCCATCGCGCGCTCGATGCGCCGCGTCATCAGGTAGCTGTACGGCGACTCGCCGTAAGCGAGGCGGAACTCGCGGCTCAGGTGCCCGGCCGACATGGACGCGCCGCGAGCGAGCGCCTCGACGTCCAGCGGCTGCGCGTACTCCTGGTCGATCAGGTCGCGGACGCGGCGCAGTCGCGCGAGGTCGCGCCGGCGCTGCGCCGATGCGGGTCTGACATCTCGATGTACGGTCGAGCGGACATCTCTGCCGTTCGGGTTTACGCCGACCTCCATGTTCTTCAGCTTAAAGCCTACGTAGTACTGCCAGATACACATAAGGCTCAACTTCTTCTGGCAGGCCCTCGCCCATCACCGCTTCTCGCTGAAGCGCACCATGTTGCCCGATGGGTCGCGAAACGCGCTGTCGCGGACGCCGTAGCCCTGGTCCATCGGCTCCTGCAACACCTCCGCACCGGCTCGGCACACGTGCTCGAAGGTGGCGTCGCAGTCGTCGGTCGCGAAGATGACGGCGCGCAGCATGCCGTCGGCCAGGAGCAGCGACATCAGCTTCTTGTCCTGCGGTGAGGCGTTCGGACTGGCCGCCGGCGGCTCGAGCACGATGTTGACGTCGGGCTGTGCCTTCGGGCCCACCGTTACCCAGCGCATGCCCTCGTACCTGACGTCGTTGCGAACCTCGAGACCAAGGACGTCGCGGTAGAACGCCAGGGCTTCGTCGTGGTCGTGCACGGCTATAAAGCAGTGCGAGACTTTCAATTCCATATCCCGCACGTTAGATAGGTCGCGCGGGGAATGCTTCTCCATTACTGACCGATGTGGGGGCGTATTCCTGAGACCCGTCAGAAATCAAGAAGCAATCGCGGAGCGGGGGGCCTAGGCTGACCGTATGACGCGGCCAACACCGCGAATTTGACAGGAGGAAAGCAATGAAGATCAAACTGACCACCATTTACGTCGATGACCAGGAGAAGGCGTTGCGCTTCTACACCCAAGTGGCCGGCTTCGTGAAAAAGGCGGACGTTTCGCAAGGGGGGTATCGGTGGCTCACGGTGGCGTCGCCTGAAGACCAGGATGGCACCGAACTGCAGCTCGCGCGCAACGACAACCCCGCGGCCAAGGCCTACCAGGAGGCGCTCTTCCAGCAGGGCCAGCCCGCAGCCATGTTCTTCACGGACGACGTCCAGGGCGACTATGAGCGGATGAAAGCCGCCGGCGCCGAATTCAAAATGACGCCCACCAAGGTGACAGGCTCGACCATCGCCCAGGCAAATGACACCTCGGGCAACCTGATCCAGATCGCGCAGCTGGACCGCGCACGAAGCGGAGCGGGGCGCCGGTAAGCCGGTCGAAGTCGGCGGGTCGCGCCAGGACGTGTCTGGCGCGGCTCGTCGCCCTCTGAACCACGTCGCGCCCGCGGCACCTACCTACCTCCCGTGGGATGCGGTCCAGGCGAGGAGGCGGTCGGTGTCCCAGCAGTTGACGACTTTGGCGGGATCCACGCCGGCTTCTGCTGCCTGCTGGCATCCGAGTCCCATCCATTCCAGCTGGCCGGGTGCGTGGGCGTCGGTGTCGATGCTTATGTAGCAGCCCGCGCCGACCGCCAGACGGAGCAGCTCGGGGGGAGGGTCGGCCCTCTCGGGGCGGGAGTTGATCTCGACCGCCGTTCCGGTCCTCGTGCATGCCGCGAAAACCTTCTCCGGATCGAACGTCGAGGGCTTGCGACCCCGACCGACGATGATCCGGCCGGTGCAGTGCCCGAGGATGTCGCTATGCGGGTTCTCGATTGCCCGCACCATCCGCCGGGTCATCTCGGGAGACTCCATTCGCAGCTTGGAGTGGACACTGGCGACCACCACGTCGAGGCGACTCAGCAGATGCTCTTCCTGGTCCAGAGTGCCGTCTTCGAGAATGTCGACTTCGATCCCGGTCAGGATCCGGAAAGGAGCGAGCTCGGCATTGAGCTGGTCGACCAGGTCGAGCTGCCGGCGGAGCCGCTCGGCGTCCAGGCCGTTGGCGACTGTCAGGCGGGGGCTTTGGTCAGTCAGCGCCAGGTAGGCATGCCCGAGCGATGCGGCCGCTTCCGCCATCACCCTCACCGGGCTGCCGCCGTCGGACCAGTCGGAGTGACTATGGCAATCTCCGTGCACAGCGCCGCGCAGCCCGGTCGCCGTCTGGCTTAAGGCCGGCCCGCCTCGGCGCTCGAGCTCGAGCAGGTACCCCGGGGTCTGTCCTGAGAGTGCTTCCGTGATGATCTTGGCGGTGGTCTCACCGACCCCTGGGATCTGAGCCAACCTTCCTGATCTGTGCAGCGCCCGTAACTGCTCAGGTTCGAGCCCCGCCACCGCCCGAGCCGCGCGGCGGAACGCGCGCACTTTGTAGGACTCAGCACGCCCCCGCTCCAGCAAATAAGCGATCCTCTCGAGGGCCTCAACCGGCCCCGCTCGCGTCATGGCTTTCACGGTACTGAAGACCTGAGGCGGCCTGAAGCTCCGCCGGTTAAGGCATAAGAAAGGCAACGCCTCCCGGCCCTCGCGATCCGGGAGGCGTCAGCTTTCAGCAGCGCGTCAGCCTATGGGCCACTGTTGACCCCGGTCGCAAAGGTGGCCGTTACGCTATGGGCTTGATCCATTGTCACGACGCAGGTCAGGGCGGTGCCGCTGCAGTCGCCGGACCAGGAGTGGAACAGAATCATCGAGAGCCCCCCGTCCGGGGTTCGTGTGAGGGTTACCGAGTCGCCGAGGAAATAGTAGACGCAGTCGACGAAATCAACGTCCCCGAGGTCCGAACAGGCCTGGAAAAGTGTTGTTCCAACGGATGGCGTCACCGCTCCCGTATCCCCTAGAGAGAGTCCCTGAACACGTAGCGCGAGCCTATAGCCGTGGATGAGCGTGACCGACGCCGCTTGATTGGAGGTGGCTGTGAATGAACACGTCGTGGCATTTCCGGTGCAGGGACCACCCCAACTCAGGACCGACCATTCCTTCGGCACCGTCACGGTCAGAGTCACAGCTGAGTTGAAGGCGAACGTTGAGCTGCATGTCCCTGGGCATTCCATCCCGGCTGGTTGGCTTGAGACCACGGCCCCTAGAGGGAGGGTCGTCGCCGTTCCGTCGAGATTTTGGGCGGCCATCGCGACGGTGATGGCCGGGTCCCCCTGGAATGTCGCGGTCACTGCGCGTGCACCCGCCATCGAGACCGAGCAGCTCGCGCCGCTACAGGCGCCGCTATACCCCGCAAAGCCAAACCCTGACGGAGCCGTTGCGGTCAGCGTGACGGTCGTATTGAAGGGGTAACCAGCCGAGCATGTCGGCGGACAGCTGATTCCGGCGGGTGCGCTGGTGATGAGCGCCCCAGTCGGGACCTTAGTCGTCGTCCCGCTGCCATCGAGCGCGGCGAGCGTGACAGTCAACGATTGATTCCCGGGCACGCACGTTATCGTGGCGCCATGCGAGCCGGCATTGTCGAAGGAGATGGCTATGGTCCCGGTCCAGTTGCCGCCGCCGAGGTTGCATGGCAAGCCTGCCAGTGCGTCAAGGGATGCCAGCCCGCCGCCGGCCGGTCCCTGAGGGCCTTGCGGGCCCTGGGGACCTTGCGCCCCTTGCGAGCCCGGGGGTCCCGCCGCACCCGTGTTCCCCTTCGGGCCCATCAGGCTGACGCCCGACGCAGGCCAACCACCCGAGTCCTTCGGGCCGTAGAGCACATTGGCGGCCGTGTCAATGTAGAAGTCGCCGACGCTGCCCAGGGCACTTCCTGGCGCGCCGGCTCCATTGAGCACCGAGTGCCCGTTGGCACCGGCGGGTCCGGTCAGCCCGGTTGCGCCGGTGTCCCCCTTGGCCCCAGTTGCGCCGGTGTCTCCCTTGGCCCCGGTTGCGCCGGTGTCTCCCTTGGCCCCGGTTGCTCCTTGGATCCCCTGCGGTCCCTGCTGATTCCAGCTGACTGGGACCTCGGTTAAGGCCGGGTTCAAATGGAGGGCCTTGATGACGGCCGCCTCCAAGCACTTGTTCCACGGTGGCGGCAGATTCGTATTGTTCAGCAACCGCGTCAAGCCGGTGGCGACGTTTTCGCAGCCGTTGTAGGTAACCGGCGAATCAGCCACGCCGATCGACCCCGCAACGACGATCACCGCGGCGCTGATGATGACCGATGACAGCAAGCGCGAGCTCGTAACGCGGCCAGCCAGGTGCATGTGTCCTCCTTCCAACCCCAGGGTTCTGTGAGGACCATAAGTGAGCCACGCCAAGCGAGCATCGGGGGAAACCCTGAAACTCCCTCTGGACTGTCCGTTACGACGCCGCTAGGATCCAATCGTGGTCGTGGGGAGGGAGGCGGAGCTGGCAGCCATCGATCGCGTGATTCAGGCCGCCGGTCGTCACGAGGGGGGCGTCCTGCTCCTGGCTGGCGAGCCCGGAAGCGGCAAAAGCACGCTTCTCGAATATGCGCGCTCCAAAGCCACTGGTTTGACGCTACTGCGGAGTGATGGGGTCGCCTCGGAATCGAGCCTTGCCTTCTCCGGGCTTGCCGAATTGCTCCGTCCGGTCCTCGGCCATCTCGACCAGATTCCGGAGCTGCAAGCGGCCAGCCTGCGGGCCGCCCTCGCACTCGGCCCGCCGACGGCGAGCGATCGGTTCGTCACCTACATGGCCGGTTTCAACCTCATCGCCGCGGCGGCCGCAGTGCAACCCGTCCTGATCACCGTTGACGATGCTCACTGGCTCGACGCGTCCTCTGGAGAGGCCCTGTTCTTTGCATGCCGGCGATTGAGCGAAGAAGCAGTGGCAGCAATCGTCACGATGCGACCCGAAATCGACCTTCCCACGGATCCCGTAGGCCTGCCAAGGTATCAACTCATGCCGTTGACCACTGCGGACTCGCTTTTCATCCTCGAGCGGCATCCTCGACCGATGAGTAGGGACGTTGCCCAAGCGCTCTGTTCGGCAGCAGCAGGCAACGCCCTAGCGTTGGAGGAGCTCCCCTTTGTTCTGAGTGACGCCCAGCTCATGGGCCTTGAGCCGCTCCCAAATCCATTGCCGGTCGGGTCGCGCCTGATGCGGGCGTTTGAGCCGCGCCTTCGGCAGCTCCCGCCGTCGACCCGGACGGTATTGCTGCTTTCGTCGGCTATGGACGCTGGCTCGCTATCGATACTCTCACGCGCAACCGGCCAACTGGGCATCGACTGCGAAGCAGCCATCACTCCAGCCGAAGACGCGGGCCTGGTGACGGTTACCGACGCGGTTCGTTTCCGTCACCCCCTGATCCGATCGACGGTGTACGCAGGCGCAAGCCCAAAAGACCGCCGCCAAGCTCACAGGGTGATTGCGTCGGTCCTTCCCGTTGCAGCCACGGCGGAGCGCGCCATGCACAGAGCGGCCGCCACCATCGGCCCGGACGACGCGATCGCGAACGACCTCGAGGCAATCGGTCAGCAGGAACAAGCGCGCGGTGGATACCAGTCCGCCTCGGCGATCTTCGGTCGAGCCGCCGCCCTCTCAAGTCGAACCGAGGATGAGGTCCGCCGACTGACAAGCGCCGCGATGACGGCCCAGCTTGGCGGCCGGAGCGCACGCGCCGTCGAGTGTTTGGACCGGGCTCTGGCATTGACGGAGGAGCCCCTGACGCACGCGGACTTGACCTTGCTGCGACACACCATTTCCCAATGGCTCGAACACCCGATAGCGGCGTACGAAGCGCTCACGCGGGAGGCGTCAGTCATTAAGTCCCGCGACATCGGGCGAGCTGCCCGTCTTCTGACGAACGCTGTCTACCCATGCTGCATGGCGGCCGAGCTCGTAAAGGCGGTAGAAACGGCCACCCAGGCACGCGAGCTTGCGCAAGCGTCAGGAGATCATCTCTTGATCACCGGTGCTATTGCGGTCGAATCCATCGCCCATTTGTTGCACGGCGACGGCTTTCGCAACGCGGAACCGCTGAAAGCGGCCCTGAGCGCGTTCCTCGATCCGGATCTCGGCACCACTATCCCCGTGGAAGTGTGGAACGGAGCCTACGCCATGTTCGTCGCCGAGGACTACCGGATCGCGCGAAAGTTGCTGACAAAGGCTATACAACAGAACCGCGCCGCCGGAGCGCTCGTCACTCTGCCCTACCCGCTGGCGCTGCTGTCGGAGATCGAATTTCGAACGGGTGCCTGGTTGGAGGCCTACGCAGATGCTAGTGAGTCAGTGCTGCTGGCACTGGAGACTGCTCAAGACAGTTCCAGAGCTTACGGCTTGGTGTGCCTCGCCAGGGTGGAAGCGGCAACTGCCCGGGACAACGTGTGCGCTGGGCACCTGGCTGAGGCATTGGAGCTCGCCGAGCGGTTCGGCACGGGCTCGATCCCGACCTATGTATGGTCGATCGAAGGCTTCAAAGCCGTGACCAACCAGCAATGGCAAGCGGCGATCACCGCACTCGATGCTTTACGTCGGCGATGCCGGCAAATTGAACAGCGGGAGCCAAATATCCTGCGCTGGCAAGCTGATCTGATCGAGGCCTATGTAAGGGTCGGCGACGTCGAAAGAGCTGCTGCTGTGATCAACGAACTCACGGCGGACGTCGAGCGAACACGAGGACGTTGGGGCTATGCGGCAGTAGCCCGCAGTCGCGCTCTCCTGGCTATGAACGAGGGAGAAGCCACCAGCTTGTTTTCGCAGGCGATCGATCTCGAGGCTGACGATCCATTTGAAGAAGCTCGCACTCACCTCTTGCTTGGCGAATGGCTGCGGCGAGCGAAGCGCGGCGTCTCAGCGCGCGAACATCTGCATTCCGCCCTGGATGCATTCGAAAGGCTTGGTGCCTCGACCTGGGCCACTCGCACGCGACGCGAACTGATGGCTTCCGGGGAACGAATCGGGCGGAGACGAGGGCCCGCCGTCGAAGCGCTTAGTCCCGCGGAACTCCAGGTTTGCCGTGCCGTCGCTAGCGGTGAGACCAACAAGGAAGTCGCGGCCAACCTATTCATCAGCCTGAAGACTGTCGAGACTCACCTGACGAATGCCTACGCAAAACTGGGCTTGCGATCTCGCTCGGAACTAGCTCGTCTCTTTGCCTTGGAGCCTGAGCGAGCCGTGATGCCAGTGGCTTAGCGGAGTTGCGTCGTACGGCAGTTGGCGGCTCTGTGGGGATTGACTTTGTGCTGCAAAACATGTTAGTTTGTGGCGCAAAGGAGGGGTGATGAACCCAGCAGGCGACAGCAACCAGATTGGAACAGCAGGGGAAGGCGCCGGACTGGATCCGCGCGAAGCGGCGAGGATCCTCGAGCAAACCAAACGGCAGGCTCGGCGCCAGTTCGACCCTCAGTCGGTGTTGGGCGCGGTGGCGGGAGCGGGGGTATTCCTGTTCGGCTACGGCGCGGTCTGGTGGTCGATGCACGATCAGCACGTTTACAGCGGTCCGGCCGGCTGGTCGCTGGCGGTGTTGTACGGGCTCATCGCCGTCTCGGCGATCGCCGGCAGTGTGGCTCCTCGGCGCGCGAATGCCGGCGTCAGCGGCAGGGCTCGGCGCCAGCTGCAGGCCCAGGCCGCCGCCATTGTGGCCGCAGGGGTCGGCGCATGGGTGATCCAGGGCGCGTTGCGCTACCGCGGCGTGAGCTTCGAGATCGTGTACGGGGTGTACGGGCCGACGGTGCCGCTGATGGCCCTGGCCGCGGCCGCAGCCGGCATCATGGCGATGCGGGAGAACTGGCTCCAACTCGGCGTCTGCATCGCCATCATCGGCGTCGCCTCCGTCAGCACGTTCTTCGGACCGCTCGGGGCGTGGGGACTCACCGGCCTGGGCTGCTGCCTGGTGCTGCTGGCTTACGCCGCCGCCCTGGTGGTCCAGCAGCGCCGCCCGTAAGGGCTAGCCATGCCCACCAACACGCTTGAGCCGCTCGACCCGCTGATCCACGTCCCAGCGCGGTTACGGATCCTCGTCACTTTGGCCGCGTTGAACGAGGGCGACATGCTTTCCTTTACCCGCCTTCAGAACATGCTCGACCTGACGCCCGGCAACCTGATCACCCATCTTCGAAAGCTCGACGACGCCCGCTACATCAGTACCTTAAAGACCGGCAACGGGGTCGCGTCGCTGACATCGGTAACACTGACTCGCCACGGCCGCGCGGCGTTGGATGCCTACACCGAAGCGCTGCGCAATCTGCTCGGCGGGCTGGCATCGTGAACGCGGCACCAGTGGTTACGGTTGAACACCTGGTCAAAAGGTACGGGCGACTGGTCGCGGTTAATGACGTTTCTTTCTCGATACGCGAAGGAGAGATTTTCGGGCTCATTGGCCCAAACGGGGCTGGCAAGACCACGACGGTGGAGTGTATCTCTGGGCTCCGTGCTCCCGATTCGGGATCAATCAGTGTGTACGGGCTTTCTCCGCAGAAGGACCGAAACAAGATGAGGGAGTTTGTCGGCGTTCAGTTGCAGGAGAGCGCACTGCCTCCGCGCATGAGGGTTGGTGAGGCGGTCAAGCTCTTTGCCTCTTTCTATCCTCATCCACAGGATCCGAATGAACTGCTCGAGTCGTTGGGAATCAAAGAGGTTGAGAATTCAGCATTCACCAAGCTGTCCGGCGGGCAGAAGCAGAGGTTGTCTATCGCGCTGGCTCTCGTGGGAAACCCCAAGGTCGCCATCCTCGACGAACTGACCACCGGGCTCGATCCTGAGGCAAGGCGTGAGACCTGGAGCCTCATCGAACGGATGAGAGACCGTGGCGTGACGGTGATCCTGGTTACTCACTTCATGGATGAGGCAGAGAGACTGTGTGATCGCCTCGCGCTCATCAACCATGGGACGGTCAGGGCGCTCGACACGCCAGAAGCGATCGCGGCAAAAGCCGGGGGGAGCAGGGTCCGATTTGCCCCATCGCAACCGGTTGACGAGGAGACCCTGCGAGCAATACCCGGTGTCAACGAAATCGAGAGGAAAGAGAGGTTCGTTACCGTCACCGGTACGGGCGATCTCGCGGGAGCGCTAATCAATGCGCTGGCGGCGCTCGGGGTTCGGGTATCAGATGTAGAGGCAAGAGCTGGGAATCTCGAGGATGCCTTCATCAAGCTGACGAAGGACGACGCCTCCAGCTTTGGGAAAGGGGTTCAGCCATGACCGGATCACGTCGGGGTGAGTCGACCAGTCACAGGTCGAGGGTTCAGTTCGCCGAATTGCTCAAAGTCCAGGGCAAGCTCGCCTTACGAGAACCGATTGCCCTTCTGGGCGGGATTGGATTGCCAGTAATCTTGCTGCTCGTGTTCGGGTTCATCGGACAGCAAGTACCAGGAAACGTTGGCAGCACCGGCCTCACGATCATCGATCTTTGGACCCCAACCATCTTGGTCATCGCGTTCATATTTATCTCGGTTTCCCTGCCGAACACTCTGGTCAGAGATCGTGAGATCGGCTGGCTGAGAAGGGTTTCCACGACACCGCTGCATCCGTCCCGGCTGCTTGCGGCGCAGCTCATCATCGATCTGATTCTTGCGGCAGCGGCCGTCCTGATTGTTCTCCTGGGTGGCGCGCTCCTGTTCGGCGCATCACTCCACATGGAGATTCTGCCTTTTGGTGTTTCGCTCCTGCTCTCGATCGCCGAGATATTCGCACTTGGCCTGGTGCTCGTGGCCTTGGTGCCATCACAGGCGGTCGCCAGCGCCGCCGGCGGGGTGATGGCATTCGGTTTGATGTTCCTTTCGGGTCTGTGGGTTAATCCGGCACAGGTGGGCGACCCCTTGCGGACGATCATGTATTACTCGCCGAGCGGCGCCGCTACGAGGGCTGTGCTCGATTCGGCGTTCAATGGGGGCCCATCATATGCGGCGCTACTAACTACGGCCGTCTACACGGTCATCTTCGGATTCATCGCGGTTCGCTATTTCCGCTGGGAGTAGCGCACTGGGACGCACACGCGAATCGGCCAGCGCCGGATCACAGCAGGATCACGCACTACCGGAACCAGCCGGACACAGGACCCGGTGGCCACCAGGGCGGCTCGTTGGCGATGAAGGCGCACATCCGGTCCCAGTCACAGAGATCCTCTGAGTGTGATCTGGGGCCACAGGCCCGGCACGCCCGCAGTATGCAGCAGCACATCGCGGAGCGTCACGCGATCCTTGCCGTGCGCGGAGAATTCGGGCCAGACATCGGCGACGCGCTGCTGGTAGCTCAGCTCGCCACGGTCGATGAGTGCGTGCGCGACCGACGTCGCAACGCCCTTGCCCGTGGATGCGGCGAAGAACAGGGTGCCCGCAGTCACGGGTTATGCCGCCCGCGGATCGGCGAGTCCGGCAACCGCGTCCACGACAACTTCGCCTTGATGAGGGACCGCGACCTGAAGCCCGGTCTCGCCACCGGAGGCGACGAGCTCGTCGATCGTGGCCTGAACTTGCCGCTGCGGGTCGACCGACAGGCTCACGCGGGAAATCGCCAGGTGGTCTGACTGAATAGCTCGCCCTTGCGGAAGCCGAGCCCGCGGACGGGTCGCACGCGGAACACCAAGGCGCGCCCGCCGGCATCGTGGTGGCTGAATGCGCCGTCGCGAACCACGAAGTGCCAGACCTCGGTCCCATACCTTCCAGCACTACGTCGAGCCCGCCTGCCACGAGGTCGGTGCGGCCAGTGGTCAGGATGCACGAGGAGTTCGCCGCCAGGTTTCTCGCCTTGCGTTCTTCCGCTCCAGCGCTAAACCAGATCGCGTCGCCATGCCAGACGGCCACCAGCGGCGCGACGTCGGCATCGTGCCCCTCTCCCGCTCGACCTGACGCTCGCCGCCACCCGGGTGATGAATGGAGGCGCGCTGGACCGAGATTCCGCCGGCTAAGGGTGGTCTTCGGACTGGGGCTCAGTGACCCTCAAGCCTGTGTTTTGTCGAGACGCTGCAGGAGCTGATGGGCTGCGAGCTCAAGCTCTTTATGCTGCCACTCCGCGGCTCGAAACTGACATGCGATCAGGCCCATCCGATGCACGCGACGGAAGTCACCATAGACGAACCCGTAGCGGGCCTTAGTGTCGTCGTTCGCTCCGTCGGTCAGGCCGAGATGCCATTCCCCGTACTCGTCCCACGAATGCGACTCCAAGAAGGCGTTTTCGTCTTCGGCGCTGGGCTGACTGTCTCCCCAGGTGCTGTCGAGGACGTACTGATGGGCGTCGATGAGGCGTCGGGCTCGTGCTACCGCGCGCTGGTTGACCGAATACGAAGCCATCATTTCAAGTATCGCTGATGCTATGGCTCCTCGTAAATGCGGAGAGCGGCGGTAGCCCGCCACGCCCTACATGAGGAGAACCCGGCATGATGCAACCACGTCACTGCAGCCCGACGCGCGCGAGGGCCGGATGCCCTGCTGCTTGGCTGCGACCCAGGCCCCAGCGATGCTTAGCGGGTCGCAGGTACCGGCGCCGAGAGTCTTCAAGGCGGCAGATTTCGCCTAAGCGGGTACCCTCAGATCGGCGAGGCCAATGTTGTACTCACGGATGGCGACCCTCGCGTGAGCCAGGTACAGGGCAGCCGCGATGAACGTAGCCAGGCCAACGGCCCAGCCAGCAGAAAGGTTCGCGATTGCGTGCCCGCCTAGCGCGACCGCAACTCCCGCGAGCATGCTGTTGATCGCGGCAACCATGCTGGAAGCCGTCAATAGCACGTTCAGATCACGGGCCCGCACTCCCATGAATTCCCTCCCCGGTGCTGTTGGATTCTGCAGCCGTGCGTCGGCAAAGAACACTAAACCCGGCGGCACCAGCTGACGGTAGTAGACACGAATGCGCTGCATTTCCCAAGAATGATGAAGGTCTTCGACGCCAGCCTGGACCAGGCGCCAGTATGTGAACTCACCCAGGATGAGCAGCGCAGGCAGAACGGCCGCCGCGAACGGTCCGAGCACCGCGGCGTCACGCGTCACGAATCCGAGGGCGATTAGCGAGCCGGTGAGTGATGCTAGATACAGCGCGGAGCGGCTGGCACTCTCAGCAGTGAGCGTGCCACGAGCTCCCTGAAGGACGAAGTGCTCCGTCACAAGCGCGGTCATGAATGCGTCCGGTGGCCTTTGGTCTGAATCCATCGGTAATCCTCCTGGCAATCGCGCCGTCGTAGTGTGGGTTGGGTCAACTGATCCTCAGAACTATCGCATCCTATTGATGTGATCCGCTGGCCACCCGTCCGTCGGGTTGGCACCGCAACCCAGCCGCGCTCTGGCTTCTACAAGCCGGAATAACGGATCGGGTCGTGAGCGCTTGACCGGGCCCATTTGAAGCCGGAAAGGGTCAGCCGACGGTCGGATTCGAACCGACGACCCGCTGTTTACAAAACAGCTGCTCTGCCAGCTGAGCTACGTCGGCGTGCGTTCCGATTATATGTGGGGCTTACCGCCCCCACCCTGCCCTCCCCCATAGGGGGAGGGATTCGTATCCCGACCCTTCCCCTGCGGGGGATTCTTTATGAAGTGGCGACGGTCGTGTGGGCCGGTTCCAACGGATTGACGGTGACCAGGTTCACCGGGAGGCTGTCGTTCAGGAAGGTGGTGACGAAGGTACTCCGGGTCGGGTCCCACCAGGTGATCAGGTACTTCGGGCCGGGTGGGATGCCTCCAGGAATGGAGAAGTTGCCCTTGGCGTCGGTGGTCGTCTGGTAGATGTGGCCGCCCGAGTCGTCGTAGGTGTGCGCCTTCACGATCTTCCAGTGGCTGGCGATCCGCACCAGGCGGTTGGCCACCGGCGTTGGGTTCTGGTCGCTCACGATCAGCAGGCCGGTGAGCGGCTGGTTCGCCAGCAGGGCGGCGTTCCCCTGCGCCGCCCAGGTGCTTGCAGGATACGTCTGGACCAGCTCGGTCATGGCGTCGCGCGCCTGCTGGAATCGCATTTGCCCCACGAAGGCGATGCCCGCGTTGTACAAGGTCTGGGGCAGCGACGAGGCCTGCGCCAGCTTGGCGTCCGGGCTGTCGGGGAATTCCTTGAGGAGGTTCTCGTACCACATCAGTGCACTCGGGTAATCGATCGGCTGCTGCTGCAGGTACCACTTCGCGAAGCCGGCATAGGCGGCCGCCAGCCCGGCATTCGTCGAGGCCGTCAGATTCCCGGTGGGATCGACGGCGGCGACCTGGCGGTACTTGTCGATTCCGGCTTGGAACTGGTCGCTCGCCACCAGGGACTGACCCCAAGCGTGGTAAAGGTCGGCGAGCGCAGCGTTGCCGCGGACGGCCCAGTCGGCGATTCCGCTCTTGATGGCCGCTCGAAGCTGCGTCTCGCTGTCGGCGAACTTGCCCTGCTGCGTGAGCTGGACGCCCCAGACGAAGTGCGTTTCGGCGGTGCCGGACCTCGCCCGGTCCGCGAGGTCGCCCAGCAGGAGGCGCGAGACCGGGTTGCCGGCCACCGACTGCGCCGTCCCGAATTGGCTCAGGGCCTGGCTATAGGCGCCATGTGCTTCCGAGGTCTGGGCCTGGGAGAGCTGGTTATTGGCGAACGCGTAGGTCACGCACGGGATAGCCACCAGGAGCAGGGCGATGCCGACCGGCAACAGGAAGAGGCGGGTGCGGCGCGGTCGGGCTGCAGGCTGGTCCGGACCGGCCGGCGCGTATTGGGCTGCCTGGCTCATCTCGACTGGGGCGAATAACGAGTTGACCTTCACGAGCCTGCGCCGGTACACTGGTGGACCGGAATTGTTGAGTTTGTGAATCCAGTAAGTCAACTTTAAGAGGAGAGGCAATATGGCGAAGTCTGCGACCGAGCTCAAGGAAACTGAGTATGCGCATCCCGAGGTACTGGTCGATACGGCATGGGTCGCCGAGCACGCGAACGACCCGAAGGTCAAGCTTGTCGAGGTCGACGTCGATACCTCGGCGTACGACGGCGGTCACGTCAAGGGTGCGATCGGGCTCGACTGGCGCAAGGATCTGCAGGCGCGGCCGATCCGCGACATGCTGCCTAAGGCGGAGCTCGAGAAGCTGCTCTCGTCCAAGGGCATCAGCAACGAGGACACCATCGTCGTTTACGGCGACAACAACAACTGGTTTGCTGCCTGGTTCGTCTGGAATCTCAAGTACTACGGCCACAAGGACGCCCGGCTGATGAATGGCGGCCGGAAGAAATGGCAGGACGAGGGGCGCGAGCTTTCCACCGACGCTCCGATCATCAAGCCGGCCAGCTACACCGCGGGCCAGCCGGACAGATCCATCCGGGCACTTCGCGACGAGGTCCTGGGCGACCTGGGCAAGGCCGGCGTGGCGCTGGTCGACGTCCGCTCCCCGAAGGAATACAGCGGCGAGCTGCTGGCGCCGGAGAATCTTCCGCAGGAAGGGGCGCAACGCGGTGGGCATATCCCGGGCGCGGCCAACATTCCCTGGGCGCAGGCGGTCCGCGAGGACGGCACCTTCAAGCTCGCGTCCGAATTGAAGGAGCTGTACGAGGCGAAGGGCGTGACAGCGGACAAAGCGGTCATTGCCTATTGCCGGATCGGGGAGCGCTCCTCCCACACCTGGTTCGTCCTCCACTACTTGCTCGGCTATCCCAATGTCCGGAACTACGACGGTTCCTGGACCGAGTGGGGGAGCCTGATCGGCGCTCCCATCGAAAGATAAGACCGCCTAAAACGCGCCGCAAGAAGTCACGGCCGAATGACGGTCGTGACTTTTTGCCACATGACGTGACCTCGCGACCGGAGTAGCGTTATGGGATCGGCGAGAGCGGGTGGCCGGCTTCCTTAGGAGAGGTGCCGTCCCAGACGCTGCCTGAAAAAAGAGGGGTGTCGGTCGGTGAGGGGTTTGCGCCGTTTGGTTTTTGTCCTCGTGGTCGGCGGACTGTTGGCGGCCGTCCCGCTGTCTGCGGTTGCCAGCGAAAACATCCTCGCGACTAACGTCCAGCGGGCGGAGGTTGGCTTCAACCAGGCGCTGGCGGATGCGATCCGCAGGGGATTGGATACGGGTGCGGTCGACACACTGACGTGGCGGTTCACCCAGGTCCAGGCGACCAAGGCATCGTCCTGGTGGCAGCTGCCGATCACCGATCACCGCAAGCTCGACGCACTCAATCAACTGGACGCCGACCTGCACGCGCTCTACGAGAAGCAGGTCGCTGAGACCCGGGATGCGCTGGATCGCCAGCTTCACCGCTGGAACGCGATGTTGGCCGAGGCGCAGAGCGCCGGCGTGTCGGTCGATGGTCTCGATGCGAACTCTGCGCGGTTCTCGAAGGTGGGCGCCGAGGCCACCACGCCAAATCAACTGCTCGCGCTCGCCTCCGTCTTGAGTCAGCAGTACTGGATCCTCGACGGGCGGCTGGCCGCCTTCCGGACGGCCAGCGCTCAGGTGGACGCGGCGATCCAATCCGCCAGCTCGCTCGTGGCGAACGCCGCCCAGTACCCGCAGCTCAGTCTTGCCCCCTTCAATACGCAGATCAGCGACGCGAAGACCGCGCTGGCATCGGTGCATAGCGCCGACGCCTTCGCACCGATTCTGGCGCAGGTCCAGCAGACGGCAGTCGGCGTCCAGGGGTTGCTCGATTCGCGCACTGCCGCCTTCAACCAGCTGGCGGACACGCGCTCGACACTTGCCTCCGCGCAGTCGATCGGCGCGGCGCTCGGCAACCACCCGGGCACGATCAATTATCTGGCCGGGCAGCTTTCGGGAGCCGCCGATCAGGGAACGTTTGAATCGATCGCGGGTCAGCTCTATCAGGAGAAGCAGTCTCTGGCCAGCGCCATCTACCTCAAACAGCAGGTCCCAATCTCGTACAACGCCGGCGTCGGCAAGGTGATCGTGATCTCCCTATCTCGCCAAGTGCTCACGGCCTTCCAGGATGGCAACGCAGTCCTAACCACCTTCGTCGCGACGGGCCGCCCCCAGCTGCCCACCCCGCCGGGTGTCTATCGGATCTTTGCCCGGTATTCGCCCTACAAGATGATCTCGCCCTGGCCCTACGGCAGCCCCTGGTGGTATCCGCCGTCCTGGACCAACTGGGCCATGGAGTTCATCGGAGGCGGGTACTTCATCCACGACGCCCCCTGGCGCTCTTGGTACGGTCCCGGCGCCAACCTCTATAACGGCACCCACGGTTGCGTGAATGTGCCTTACAGTCCGATGGCCACGCTATGGAACTGGGCGCCCAACGGCACAACTGTCGTCGTCCAGTACTAGCGACCGATACCTTACTTATATTGGGCGGGGGCCGGCGGGGCCCCCGCTTCGGTCTTAGGCGATGACGTCATTGACGATCACCCCAAAGTCTGGTATGATTTGAATTCGCCTAGCAGTTGCTAGGTCTTTTTTGTGTCTGGACCCTTTCATCCCCTGGAGATTCAATGCCTGCCCTAGCGTCGATCATCACCCTGCAGTGTCAGACTTGTAAGGAGCGCAACTACACCACCGTCAAGAACAAGAAGAACGACCCCGACCGGCTCGAGGTCAAGAAGTTCTGCCCGCGGTGCCGGAAGCATACTGCGCACCGGGAAACGAAGTAGCGTGGCAGCAACCTTCTTATACTGTTGGCGCCGACCGGCACAGGGGTGTAGCTCAGTTGGTAGAGCAGCGGTCTCCAAAACCGCGGGTCGGGCGTTCGAGTCGCTCCACCCCTGCCAGACTCAGGTATAACTACCATGGCCAAAGCTGTTCCGACCGAACCAAGGGCGAATAGAGTGCAACGCACCACAACTCCCGCACCGCGCCGGGGTATCATCCGGAACTTCGAGGACATCCTCGGCGAGCTCCGAAAGGTGATCTGGCCCAGCTGGGGCGAGCTACGCACGATGACGTTTGTCGTGATCGTGACGGTGGTAGTGGTGTCCCTGATGCTTGGACTGATCGACTACGTGTTGACGCAAACGCTCGTAAAACTGGAGTTCCCAAAAGTTGGCTGAGGCAGAGTTGAACGGCAAGACGCAGGAGGCGCAAGGCGCGCCCGCGCCGGCAAAGCCGCGCGGCCGCCGGCCGGCGCCCAAAGAGGCTGCTGAAGCCGGCCGCGTCTGGACCGGCGAGCGAGTCTCGGTCGGCGAAGGCCATCCGGCCCCGCCCGAAACGCCCGCGTCGCCGCCGCTCGCGGTTGTTCCGGCGGGCGAGGCCAAGCCGGTCCCCGCTGAAGGCGAGCCGCACTGGTACGTCGTCCATGCCTATTCCGGTCACGAAGAGAAGGTGCGCAACAACCTGATGAAGCGCGTCGACTCGATGGACATGCACGATCGGATCTTCGAGGTGCTCGTCCCCACCGAAGACGTCATCGAGATCAAAGACGGCCAGCGGCGTCACGTCGCCAAGCGAACCTTCCCCGGCTACATCCTGGTCAACATGATCATGTCGGACGAGTCCTGGTATGTGGTGCGGAACACGCCCGGCGTGACCAGTTTCGTCGGCTCCGGCAACAAGCCGGTGCCGCTGCAGGAGAAGGAGATCAAGTCGATCCAGAAGCAGATCAAGGCGGAAGCGCCCAAGGTACGGGTCGAGTACCAGGTGGGCGAGAACGTGCGCGTCATCGATGGGCCGTTCTCGGACTTCCACGGCAAGGTCGATGAGATCAACGCCGACAAGGGCAAGCTCAAGGTGTTGGTGAACATGTTCGGCCGGGAGACACCGGTCGAACTGGACCTCCTCCAGGTGGAGCGGTTGAAGTAATGGCAAAGAAGAAAGTCAAGGCGATGGTCAAGATCCAGATGGAAGCGGGCAAGGCCACGCCCGCGCCGCCGGTGGGCACCGCGCTCGGCCCGCACGGCGTCAACATCATGGAGTTCGTCAAGACCTATAACGACCGCACCGCGTCGATGGCCGGCCAGGTGATCCCGGTCGAGATCACCATCTTCGAGGACCGCACCTTCACCTTCGTGACCAAGACCCCGCCCGCCGCCGCCCTGTTGAAGAAAGCGGCCGGTGTGGA
Organism: Candidatus Dormiibacterota bacterium; assembly: GCA_035544955.1. NCBI lineage: Bacteria > Bacillati > Candidatus Dormiibacterota > Candidatus Dormiibacterota bacterium. The sequence goes on along the minus strand of DASZZN010000007.1, from coordinate 11,300 downwards.
GAAGGGCTCGGCCAAGCCGAACAAGGAGAAGGTCGGCAAGGTCAGCAAGCAGCAGGTCCGCGAGATTGCGCAGCTCAAGCTGAAAGACCTCAACGCCTACGACGTGGACGCCGCGATGAAGATGATCGAGGGGACTGCGCGATCGCTCGGTATCGAGGTGTCTGCCTGATGCCGCAAGCGCGTGGCAAGAAATACAAGGAAGCGGCCAAGGCCATCGAGCGCACCGAGCAGTACGCGCCGGACGAGGCGGTGCGGCTCGTGCTGAAGAGTTCGACCTCGAAATTCGACGGATCGATCGAGGCACACCTGCGGCTGGGCGTCGACCCGCGCCACGCCGACCAGATGGTCCGCGGCTCGGTGGTGTTGCCGCATGGCACCGGCAAGAAGCGTCGGGTGCTGGTGTTTGCCACAGGCGAGAAGGCCCGCGAGGCGACCGAGGCTGGAGCCGACTATGTCGGCGCCGAGGATCTCGTCAAGCGGATCCAGGAAGGCTGGCTTGACTTCGATGTCGCGCTGGCGACGCCCGACATGATGGGCCAGGTCGGCCGGTTGGGCAAGATCCTGGGGCCGCGTGGCCTGATGCCGAACCCGCGGGCGGGCAGCGTCACCTTCGATATCGGCCGGGCGGTGAAGGATATTCAGGGAGGCCGGATCGAGTACCGCGTCGACAAGACGGGCATCATCCACACCAACATCGGCAAGGCCTCCTATAGCGAAACGCAGCTGAAGGATAATTTCGCCGCTCTGATGGACGCGGTGGTGCGCGCCAAGCCGAGCTCGGCCAAAGGGCAGTACCTGAAGTCCGTCTACCTGTCGCCCACGATGGGTCCGAGCGTCCCGGTCGACCCGGCTGCCGCCGGCCGGATGAGTTAGCCACAACCCGGCGTCCGATGGCTAACACGAAAACCGGTGACCCCGCGGTCGATACCTTCCTTAAGGGCTACGCTCCGCAGGTCCGCGAGATCGCCGTCAAGGCGCGCGAGGTCATCCTTTCGGTCCTGCCGAACGCGACGGAGAAGGTCTTTGTGGGATGGAAGGTGATTCAGTACGGCGCGGGCGCCGGTCGCGAGGACGTCTTTGCGGTGATCTCGCCGCAGCGCGAGCGGGTCAACCTCGGCCTGGCGAATGGTGCCGGGCTGCCGGATCCGGAGGGACTGCTCGAGGGAACGGGGGTGGGTATCCGGCATGTCAAGTTGACATCGCCCGAGGCCGCGGGTGCCGCGGCGGTCAAGGAACTCATCCGAGGCGCCCTGCAAGCAACCAAGAACGGCGCCTGATATACTCACGCTCCACAACTGAATAGCCGAAGACCGCTGGTGCCGGCCCGACCGGCTTAATGTCCAGCGCAGGCGAGCAGGATGCGATAACGGCCTCCTCGCCTGTTGAGCGAAGGAGGTTTTTTTATTGGCCACAGGACTCAAGAAGAAAGACGAGAAGATCGATAAGAAGGCGGAGAAGGCCGCGACCGTCGCGGACATCACCGCCCGGCTGAAGGCCACGTCGACTGCGGTGCTCGCCGACTATCGCGGCATGACGGTCGGCCAGATGCGCGACCTCCGCAGCAAGCTGCGAGGCGGCGGTATCGAGATGATCGTGGTAAAGAACACCCTGGCTCGGCGCGCCGCCAAGGCGGCGGGCTACGAACCGCTCAGCGCCGAGCTGGTCGGGCCGATGGCGCTGCTGTTCGCCGCCGATGACGTCTCGGCGCCGGCCCGCATCCTCAACGAGTTCATTCGGGCCAACCGCAAGATGGTGATCAAGGCCGGCCTGCTCGAAGGCCAGGTGATCAAGGCTGAGGCCGTCACCGAGCTCGCCGACCTCCCCTCGCGGGAGATCCTGCTGAGTCGCCTGCTTGGCGCGATGCAAGCTCCCCTGGGCAACCTGGCCAGCATCCTGCAGGCCCCGATCTCCACGCTCGCCCGTACGATCGATGCCGTTCGCACCCAGAAAGAATCGCAGTCACCGGCCACGGCGCCGGCCACAAGTTAGGAGGAACCAATGGCAAAAGTCAGTGTCGACGATTTCGTCTCCGCGTTGAAGGAATGGACCGTGGTGGATGTCATGAACGCCATCAAGGCCATCGAAACCGAGTTTGGCGTAACGGCCGCGGCCCCGGTGGCCGTGGCGGCGGCGCCGGCCGGCGGGGTGGCCGCAGCCGCTCCGGAAGCCGAGCAGACCGAGTTCCAGGTAGTGCTGACCTCGGCGGGAGACGCCAAGATCGGCGTGATCAAGGTCGTCCGCGAGATCACGGGCCTGGGTCTCAAGGAAGCCAAGGACCTGGTCGACCAGGCGCCCAAGCCGGTCAAGCAGGGCGTCAACCGCGAAGAGGCCGAAGCCGTCCTGAAGAAGCTGAAGGACGCAGGCGCCGGCGCCGAAATCAAGTAGCGGGGAAGGGGATTGATCCCCTCCCCACCCTCGCTGCGGGAAACGTGAGGCCGTGCCCAGGCACCTGATCTCGACGCAGGGCCCACTGGTCGACGCTCAGGCCGAGTCCATCGCCACCTGCCTCGCCGAAGGCAAGCAGGGATTCTGGCTGGACATCGAGAGTCCCGACGACTCGGACTACGAGCTGCTCGAGAAGACCTTCAAGTTTCACCCGCTGGCGCTCGAGGACATCCGCCACCAGAACCAGCGACCAAAGCTCGACGAGTACACGGGCTACGTCTTCGTCGTCCTCTTCACCGCCGAGTTCGATGGCGAGCGGATCCAGATTCGCGAGCAACACCTCTTTCTCTCGCCGCAGTACCTGGTCAGCGTCCACCTCGAGCCGTCACCGCCGCTCGACCGCCTTCGCGAGCGGATCAAAGCCAACCCCGACCTCGCCCACCGCAACCTGCCGTTCCTCTTTTACCTGGTGGTTGACCAGTTGGTCGACGCGATCTTCCCGGTGATCGACCAGGTGGACGACGCCACCGAGCGGCTCGAGGAGAGCATCGTCCTTAAGGCTGAACCGGCCAGCCTGGGCAGTCTCACCAATCTCAAGCGGGCGGTGATCGACCTGCGCAAGGTGCTGGGAGCGCAGCGGGACGTCTTCCAGCGGCTGACCACCCACACGGTCGGCCTCGAAGGCGGACAGGACATGACGATCTACTACCGCGACGTCTACGACCACATCATTCGCCAGTACGAGACGGTGGACTCGCTGCGTGACCTGCTCACCAGCGCGATGGACGTCTACCTGTCGACCGTGTCCAACCGGCTCAACCAGGTCATCACCCGGCTCACTGTCTTTGCCACCCTCTTCCTGCCGTTGACCTTCATCACCGGCTTTTTTGGCATGAACTTCGCCTGGCTGGTGGCCCATATCGCGCCGACCTGGACCTTCTGGGTGCTGGCGGTGAGCGTCATGCTGGCGACGACCGCCCTTCAGCTCCTGTATTACCGCCGGAAGGGCTGGATCTAAGGATCGTCCCGGGTCAGGACTTCGTCAGATCGGCGATCCGGCAGGGAATATCGGCGTCCTCGTCCAGGTGATAGCTGGCGCAGACCCGGTGGTAGCCGTCGGCGATCGTGAGCGGGACCTCGGAACTCAATTGGCCACGAACCAGCAGCACGGGAGAGAGCTGCTTTCCTGCCTTGACCTTCTGGAGATCGTGGGCGACGTGAAAATTTTCCGGCGCCAGCACGCGTAGCCTGCTGGCTCGCAAGAGATCCTTCGCCTTGCGGGTGACGAGCGGAGCCGTGCGGAGCCGGCGGACGACTCGCTTGGCCTGGGCGGGCGGCATGAGCAGGCTCAAATAGTCCTCGGCCGCCGGGTAGTCATGGTCGTCGGGTTCTTTCTTCCAGGTCTCTTTCGCGGGCTTGGCGGGCATGATCGGGAGCGTACTACGTTGGCGGTGCCGCCTCGTTGGTCGCCGCGCGGGCGAGCAGCAGGGCGCCGGTCGTCGCGGGGATCAAGGTGAGCAATCCACCCGCGACGAGGGCGGTCGCGACCGGTGGGCTGAGCGCCCGCGTAGCAAGTCCGAGCGCGGCGGCGGCTGCGGGGAGACCGAGCTGCGCAGAGGCGAGAAGGCCAGCCGCGAGCCGCTGGCGTTTGCCCACCGTGATCGCCGCCACCACGTGCACCACGGTGGCGGCCAGTGCCATCCCAATTGCCAGCGCGATGGCGGAAGGTGAGCGTGCCAACCCCTTCAAATCGAGACTGGCGCCCAGCAGGACGAAGAAGGTCGGGACGAAGAACCCGGTCGCCAGCCCAGTGAGTTCGAGGGCGAGGCGGTGCGGCTCGCCGAACTGGCGGAGGACGATGCCGGCGGCGAAGCCCGCCACGAGGAGGCTGGCGCCGGTGTGCTCCGCAATCGCCCCTAGGAAAAGCAGCATCAGCACGGAAAGCCGAAGCCGCAGGGCCCAGTGGCGCTGCTTCGACAGACGCTTGGCCCCTTGGGCGGGACCGGAGCCAAAGAAGCGGCGACCCAGCGCAATGATCAGCGCAGCGGCGGCGATGATCAGCCCGTCGCCGAGCAGCGCCGCCGGGATCCGGCTGGCGCTGGTCAGTGCGAGGGGCATCAGGAGTGCGGTGATGGCGTCGGCGAGCGCGATCCAGGCGATGACGAGCGTGATGGCGGGGCCTGTCAGCCCTTCCTCGCGGATTGTGGGCAGCGCGACGGCGGCCGAGCTTCCAGCGAGCAGGACGACAAAGAGCGCCACGTGGGTCGACCCCACCCACACGCCGATGAGGAGGCCGGCCGGGATGGCCACCAGCAGGGTCACCAGGAAGGCCAGTCCCGCCCGAACCGCGCTATCGCGCAGCAGCTTCGAGCCGAGATCGATCTCGGCTCCCGATTCGAGCATGAGCATCGCGAACCCGAGCGAGGCGAACACCGGAAAGGGCTGCGTGGTGGGATCGATCAGGTGCAGGCCGGTCCGCCCGAGCAGGATCCCGCCGATGAGCTCCCCGACAAGCACAGGAACCCGCAACCGCCGGCCGGACGCGAGAAGAGGGCCGAGGAGGCCGGCCAGCACGACGACGGCCAGGTCGGTGTACATCGCCTTGTTATACCGGTCGGCCGGGCTCCCTAAGCTTTGGTGGGCGGATGCCGTTGTTCTTCCCGGAGGGCCGACCATGTTCCGCTGGATGCTCTTCTTCGTCCTGATCCTGGCCGGGATTCTGGCCTTCGTGACCTGGGTCATGGGGGTGCCGATTCCAGGCCTTTCCCAGTTCGGGATCCAGCAGCCGACGTCGCCCTTTGGGCCCTGAGCGGGAGGCGCCCGGCGGAGTTTCGCAACCCCTTCCCCTGGGGGAGATGGAGTGCTAGACTAACCGCCGATTAGTCTGACGGATCTCAGATCGGCGACCTGACCCGATTCCCGCCCCAGGGAACCCGCCCTGGGCCGCTCGCGAAGCTGTTCCGGTTTCGCGGCGAGCCTGTTTGCGCGCTTGACAGCCTGGGTAGGCTCCTGTTACTATTGCCGTTCGGTGCTTCCAGGGTTGCTTTTCCGCGTCCCTAGCACCACCAGCCTGCCCACCATTTTTTCCTGCTTCATCTAAAGGAGAGTCCATGATTCAGCCTTCCTCCAACGGCTCTTCTCGAATCACCTACGGCCGCATTCCGGACATGCTTCCGGTCGCCGAGTTGATCGAGACCCAGATCCGCTCCTTCAATTGGTTCAAGCGCGAGGGGCTTCGCGAGCTGTTCGAAGAGATCAACCCGATCACCGACTACACCGGCAAGAACTACGAGCTCAAATTCCTGGACTACGAGTTCGGCCAGCCCAAGTTCGACAAGGAGGAGTGCCGCAACCGCGACATGACGTTCGCGGCTCCGCTGCGGATCAACACCCGGCTGACGATCCGCACCGGCGAAAACGCGGGTGAGATCAAGGAATCGGAAGTCTTCATGGGTGACTTCCCGATCATGACCGAGGAAGGCACGTTCATCGTCAACGGCACCGAGCGGGTGGTCGTCTCCCAGCTGGTTCGTTCTCCCGGCATTTACTTCACCAGCAGCGAGGATCGGGCCTCGGGCCGGATGCTCTACGCGGCCAAGCTGATCCCCAATCGCGGCGCCTGGCTCGAGATCGAGACCTCGGGCAAGGACGTGCTCACGGTCAAGATCGACCGCAAGCGGAAGATTCCCGTCACGACGCTGGTGCGCGCGCTCGGCTACGGCAGCAACAACGAGATCAAGGCGCTCTTCGCCGACGTCGACAACAACGGCGAGCATAAGTTCATCCAGTCGACCCTGGAGAAGGACTCTTCGACCGACGTCAATGACGCCCTGGTCGAGATGTACAAGAAGATCCGCCCCGGTGACCCGCCAACAGTCGACAACGCGCGGGCGCTGATGACGGCGCTCTTCTTCAACCCGCGCCGCTTCGATCTCTCGAAGGTGGGTCGTTTCAAGCTAAACCGGCGACTGGGCCTCGGCACGGACATGAATGTCCGCACCCTGTCCAACGACGACTTCATCGCGATCATCCGCAAGCTGATCGAGCTGAACAACGGCACCGGCGAGCCGGATGACATCGACCACCTGGGCAACCGCCGGGTGCGCGCCGTCGGCGAGCTGCTGCAGAACCAGTTCCGCATGGGCTTGATCCGGATGGAGCGCATCATCAAGGAGCGCATGACGATCTGCGACGCGGCCACCGTGACTGCCGCCAGCTTGATCAACGCGCGCCCCGTGGTGGCGGCGATCAAGGAGTTCTTCGGGTCGAGCCAGCTTTCCCAGTTCATGGACCAGACCAACCCGCTGGCCGAGCTGACGCACAAGCGCCGCCTGTCGGCGTTGGGCCCTGGCGGCCTGTCGCGCGAGCGCGCCGGCTTCGATGTTCGAGACGTTCACCATTCCCACTACGGCCGCATCTGCCCGATCGAGACCCCGGAAGGTCCGAACATTGGCCTGATCGGCTCGCTGGCAACCTTCGCGCGCGTCAACGAGTACGGGTTCATCGAGACGCCCTTCCGCCGCGTGTACAGCACGATGCCCGCTGACAAGGCGCACCGCGACAAGCTGGTGGGCCGCACGCTGCGCGACGACGTGCTGGATTCCGCCAACCGCAAGACCAAGCTCGGCAAGAAGGGCGATCTGCTCGATCGCGACCTGGTGGAGTCGCTCGTCAAGGGGAAGGCCGGCGATATTCCGATCAACGCCTGGGTCTCCGACGAGGTCGAGTTCCTGTCGGCCGACGAAGAGGACCACTTTGTCGTGGCGCAGGCGAACGCGCCGCTCGACAAGGACAGTCACTTCACGGAGGAGCGGACCACCGCCCGCACCAAGAACCTTTTCCTGGTGGCGGACGTCAACCGCATCGAGTACATGGACGTGTCGCCCAAGCAGACGGTCAGTGTCGCGACCGCGCTGATCCCGTTCCTGGAGCACGACGATGCGAACCGGGCCCTGATGGGCTCGAACATGCAGCGCCAGGCGGTGCCGCTGGTCGTGACCGAGGCGCCGATCGTGGGCACCGGCATGGAGTGGGCCGCCGCCAAGGACTCCGGCGAGTTGATCGTGGCCAAGGTGGACGGCACCGTCGTGTCGTGCGCCGCCCCGCCGCCGGCGGACTCGCCCGCGGCCAAGTTGGATAGTTTCAAGCGCGAGCTCGGCATCCTGCTGAAGCCGGATGACGGCTCGGCAGAGCAGTGGTATCCCATCCACAAATTCGAACGCTCCAACCAGGGGACCTGCCTCTCGCAGCGCGTCATCGTCAAGGCGGGTCAGCATGTCGTCGCCGGCACGCCGCTGGCGGACGGTCCGGCCACCTCCGAAGGTGAGCTGGCGCTGGGCCGCAACATCCTGGTGGCCTTCATGCCCTGGGAGGGTTACAACTACGAAGACGCGATCCTGATCTCTGAGTCGGTCGTCCGCGAGGACAAGTACACCTCGATCCATATCGAAGAGTACGAGATCGAGGCCCGCGACACCAAGCTGGGCCCCGAGGAGATCACGCGCGACATCCCCAACGTCAGCGATGAGACGCTGAAGAATCTCGACGAGCGCGGCATCGTCTATATCGGTGCCGAGGTTCATCCGGGCGACATCCTGGTCGGCAAGATCACGCCGAAGGGCGAGTCGGAGCTCTCGGCCGAGGAGCGCCTCCTGCGCGCCATCTTTGGCGAGAAGGCGCGCGAGGTGCGCGATTCCTCACTGCGCGTGCCCCACGGCGAGCGCGGCATTGTGGTCGATGTCAAGATCTTCAGCCGCGAAACCAAGGACGAGCTCGCGCCCGGCGTCAACCAGCTGGTGCGGGTCTATGTCGCCCAGAAGCGCAAGATCGCGCAGGGCGACAAGATGGCCGGCCGGCACGGGAACAAGGGCGTCATCGCCCGCATCCTTCCCGCCGAGGACATGCCCTACATGCCGGATGGCACGCCGGTTGAGCTGGTGCTGAACCCGTTGGGTGTGCCGAGCCGCATGAACCTGGGCCAGGTGCTGGAGACGCACCTGGGCTGGGCGGCGCACGCGCTGGGCTTGAAAGTTGCGACGCCCGTGTTCGACGGCGCGTCGGAGGAAACGATCGAGAAGGAGTTGGTGCGGGCGGGCCTGCCCGAGTCGGGCAAGATCACGCTGCGCGACGGCCGCACCGGTGAGCAGTTCGACCACGAAGTGACGGTCGGCTACATCTATATGTTGAAGCTCGCTCACCTCGTCGAGGACAAGATCCACGCCCGCTCGACGGGTCCTTACTCGCTGGTCACCCAGCAGCCGCTGGGCGGCAAGGCGCAGTTCGGCGGCCAGCGGTTTGGGGAGATGGAGGTCTGGGCGCTCGAAGCCTATGGCGCCTCGCATATCCTGCAGGAGATCCTGACGGTCAAGTCCGACGACATCGTGGGCCGCGTCAAGGCCTACGAGGCCATCGTCAAGGGCGAGAACACGCTCGAGGCGGGCATTCCGGAATCGTTCCGGGTGCTGGTGAAGGAGCTCGAAGGCCTCGCGCTGGGTGTCGAGATCCAGTCCGACGGCGAGAAGCAGGTCATCCTTTCCGAAGACGACATGAGCGAGATGCCGCTCGACCTGGGCATCAACCTCGAGCGCGATGAGATCGATGAGTCGGACCAATGGGCGACCGGCGCGCCGCGCGCCGCGCAGAATCCGCTTGATTCTTTGAGGTAATCAATGACACTGAAACTGGAAAACTTCGACGCACTGAAGCTCTCTCTGGCATCGCCGGAGACCATCCTGTCGTGGTCGCACGGCGAGGTCACCAAGCCGGAGACGATCAACTACCGCACGCTCAAGCCTGAGCGCGACGGGCTGTTCTGCGAGCGCATCTTCGGCCCGCAGCGCGACTGGGAATGCCACTGCGGCAAATACAAGCGCTACCGCTACAAGGGGATCATCTGCGACAAGTGCGGCGTGGAGGTCACCCGCTCGAAAGTCCGGCGGGAGCGGATGGGGCATATCAAGCTGGCCTCACCCGTCAGCCACGTCTGGTATTTCAAAGGGATCCCGTCGCGGATGGGCCTGCTCCTCGACATGTCGCCACGCAACCTGGAGAAGGTCCTCTACTTCGCCAACTACATCGTCACGCACATCGATGAGGAGGCGCGCAAGGAGTACCTCTCCAAGTCCTCACCTCAGCACAACGACCGGGTGATCAAGCTCCAGGAGGAGCGCGACACGGCAGTGAAGGAGCTCAAGGAAGAGCTGGACCAGCGGGTCAAGGCCAAGCAGGAAGACACCAAGGCCAAGATCAAGGGGCTGGAGGAATCGCTCGACGAGACCGTCGACGCGATGACCTCGCGTGCCAAGGAACTCGTTGAGAAGATCAAGGCCCAGAAGGGCAAGAAGGCCGCAACCAACTTCACCATCGGCGAAGGTGAGGACGAACAGGTCATCATCGAGAAGGGCGTGATGTTCGAGGACAAGCTGGCCCGCGAGCTGCCGAAGCAGGTCGAGAAGAAGATCGACCAGGTCCAGGCCTCTACCAAGAAGCGCCAGCAGGAGCTGAAGGGCAAGTCCGACGAAGAGATCGCCAAGTGGCGTGAGGACTACGAGCAGAAAGCCGGCGTTCTCACGAGCCAGCTGAAGAAGGACACCGAGGGCCTCTCGGGCGACATCGAGTCGTCCAAGACCCAGCTCGACTCGCTCTACGTCAAGCAGCTGCTGTCTGATCAGGAGTTCCGCGAGTTCACCGAAAAGTTCGGCAAGGTGTTCAAGGCGGGCATCGGCGCGCAGGCGATCCACGACCTGCTGGCCCGCATCGACCTGCTCCAGGAATCCGCCATCCTGCGCGAGGAGTCGAAGTCGAACTCCGGCCAGAAGCGGCAGAAGGCGATCAAGCGGCTCAAGGTGGTCGAGGCTTTTCGCAAGTCAGGCGCGTCGGCGACCTGGATGATCCTCGACGTGCTCCCGGTGATCCCGCCAGAGCTGCGCCCCATGGTTCAGCTCGACGGTGGCCGCTTCGCGACCTCCGACCTCAACGACCTCTACCGTCGCGTCATCAACCGGAACAACCGGCTGAAGCGGCTGCTGGAGCTTGGCGCACCCGAGATCATCGTCCGCAACGAGAAGCGGATGCTCCAGGAGGCCGTCGACGCCCTCATCGACAATGGCCGTCGCGGCCGTGCCATCACAGGCACCGGTAACCGCAAGCTGAAGTCGTTGAGCGACATGCTCAAAGGCAAGCAGGGCCGTTTCCGCCAGAACCTCCTCGGCAAGCGCGTCGACTACTCGGGCCGTTCGGTCATCGTGGTCGGCCCCGAGCTGAAGTTGCACGAGTGCGGTCTGCCCAAGAAGATGGCGCTCGAGCTGTTCAAGCCATTCGTGATGCGCGACCTGGTGGAGAAGGGCTACACCCAGAACATCAAGTCCGCCAAGCGGATGGTGGAGCGTGTGCGCCCCGAGGTCTGGGACGTCCTCGACGAGGTCATCCACGAGCACCCGGTGCTGCTCAACCGCGCTCCCACCCTTCACCGTCTGGGCATCCAGGCCTTCATGCCGGTGCTGGTCGAGGGCTCGGCGATCCAGATCCATCCCCTGGTCTGCCATGCCTTCAACGCCGACTTCGACGGCGACCAGATGGCGGTCCACGTGCCGCTCTTCTCGGGCGCCATCGCCGAGGCACGCAACCTGATGATGTCGAGCCAGAACATCCTGAGCGCTGCCGACGGGCATCCCGTCGTCTCGCCGACCCAGGACGTCGTGCTCGGCTGCTACTGGCTCACCGCCACCCGCCAGCAGGCGCCCAAGGACGCCGCCAAGCTGCGGGCGTACAGCTCGGCCGACGAGGTCGTGCTCGCCGTCCACGAGGGCGGCGTCCACCTCCACGATTGGGTCAAGGTTCGGATCCCCGCCCACGGCCGTGCCGACGGTACCGGCACCGGCAGCCTGGTCGTGACCACGCCTGGCCGCGTCATCTTC